>CAZCPP010000143.1:0-9687 GCA_964500655.1 uncultured Anaerolineaceae bacterium
CTTGAGAAGTGCTTATGATGAACTCCAACTGCTCAAAGCCGCGTAACATCAGTTCCTTTATTTGAAATTGATAAATACGAATTGACCTAATAAACAATAACCCCAATATAATTGGAGGCAGAGCTTTCCTTTTGATAAATTGCTTACATATGTTTCACTTTATTGAGTTGGTGAAATATTCTTTCCATGGAATACCTCCGAACATTTACTTTGGTTGCGAAAATTATCACTGAGAGTCTTATTTTGGAAATATGATCCTGGTAGTTGAAGGGTTTTCTAAAACTACCAGCGTGATATTTGTAGAAGAAGACCGAATTTCACAAAAATCAATTTGGTCGCGACTGCTACCTGTCCAGTTAATAACTGGAATTGCTGTGTCCCGTATAGTAGGACACCGTCCCATTTTCATAATATAATTCTAGCAAAGAACAATTTTCTTGTCAAGTCGCACTTTGTTTTTAGGGTAGTTAAAAAAAGAAATAAGAGAAATAATATGTAAAAATACTAGTTGGATTTTGTCGCCAAGCGCAAGCACACGAACTACTGCGGTTGGTGGGCATCACTTTCTTTTGAAAACTTAATAACCTGACAAATAACAGATAGGCTTTTTTAAGTTCAACTATTCAGTAAATCCGTTATGGCCGCAGCTAGCAATGCTACGCCACGCGGAAGGGCAGCCTCATCAAAATCAAACCTTGGATGGTGATGGCTGGCATCGAGTCCTTTTTCAGGATTGGACGAGCCAAGGAAAATGTAGCATCCTGGAATTTTTTCTATGATAAAAGCGAAATCTTCCGCGCCCATAGTAACGAAATTGGCAGTGTCCACTTGCGCGTTGGGGAATAAATAATGCGCAAGTGCCTGAATTTTCCCAGCAATCTCGGGATTGTTTATCACAGCCGAAGCCAGAATCTGCAGGTCAATTTCAGCCTGACACCCCAATCCTTGAGCAACCGAATAGACCGTTTTCTCGAAGCATTCCACAACCTGGTTGCGAACCTCCGGCTCGAATGTGCGGATTGTTCCAGTCATTTCGACAATAGGAGGTATGACGTTAAATGTCTCGCCAGCATGGATTGTACAGATGCTAACAACAGCAGCCTTTAGCGGTGAAATGTTTTGGGCAACTGTCCCTTGAAGCGCAGAGACAACCTCCGAGGCTGCCGAGATTGGATCCACTGCCAAATGTGGCATCCCACCGTGTCCACCTTTACCGATAATTCTTATCTTGAAGATTTCCGCCCCAGCCATTACTGGGCCACCAGAAATGCCGATCCATCTGACAGGTTTATCATTCCAGACATGTAATCCCAATGCAAAATCCGCTTTGGGATTTTCCAGCACGCCTTCTTCGATCATTTTTTTCGCTCCGCAACACACTTCTTCGGCAGGTTGAAAAACGAACTTTACTGTTCCGGACAATTCGCTGCGATGCCTATTGAGAATTTTGGCAACCGTTAATAGGGCGTCTGTATTGCCATCATGCCCACAAGCGTGCATTACACCGGGGTTCTGGGAGGCATAAGGTGCACTGGCCTCCTCGCAAATAGGCAGGGCATCCATATCTACTCGGACGAGCACCACTCGACCTGGTTTGGCTCCTTCAAGCAAGGCTACTACTCCTGTCCCACCTACACCAGAATGCACTTCCATACCTAATGAGGTCAATTCTTTAGCGACGATTCCAGCCATGCGAACTTCGTGGAAGCTGATTTCCGGGTGATTGTGGAAGTCGCGGCGCATTGATTGGGTGTATTCGAATAAGCTCTGAGCTTCAGAAAAATATTTTAGCGTGAGGTTACCTCAATTATTAATTATAAGATTTCTTATCTCACTGGTAAATTAATGCGTAAATATATTAACTTGTAGCAATTCGGCTTTGTAAGCAAGATCTTATGCTGTTGAGCGCGCATCCATTTCTCGAAAGTGAGCATTGTTTTGGCTTTTTGGAAATCTATATTTCTCAGTATTGGTACATAGAAGTCCTTAATTATGAGATACTCCCCAATATTCGACCTCTTCCTGAATTATGGGTGCCTTTGGTTCCAATATATTATTCTTCCTGAATAAGCCTAAAATATTATCCAAACCACTTTCTTTCGTTATCCAAACAAGACCAATATGCTACCCTCATACTACCAAACGGAATTAGTGTTCATCGTTACCATCACCATTGACTGACTAATACCTCGATGGGACTTTGGGCCACATGGGAATCGTGAATTAGAAAGAAGTACTCAATAATCAAGTACTTATCGGAAATCACTATACAGAAATTGAAATTCTTCAAGCCATCGCGATTGAATGGATTTTATGCTTTGGCTAGTAAATGCAGGTGGCAAATATTGTCATTACTTTCTAGATGATGCCTTCATCTCTAAGCTGTTGGATATCCTCACATGATAAACTTAAGTATTGGCTCAGAACATCGTCCGTATCCTGACCAAGTAGAGGTGGGGCATAATTTATTTTTACTGGTGTTCTCGAGAGGTTTAAGGGAGAACCAACCGTCTTAATCATGCCTGCAGTGGGATGTGGGATCTCTTGTACCATTTTCCGAGCCAGAATCTGGGGGTCTCGAAAGATCTCGTCAATTGTATTGACGGGCCCACATGGAATGCCAGCAGTTTGAATCAAATTTAGCCATTCTCGAGAGGTGCGCAATTGAAAACGCTCTTGAAGGATGGGGATAAGTTCAATTCGGTTCTGTACTCGTCCAGAATTTGTCATAAAGCGATCATCTTCGACAAGGTCCACCCAACTCGTCAGATTACATAGCAATTTCCACTGGCGGTCATTCCCTACTCCCAATGCAATCCAACTATCCATAGTGGAGAAGAGCTCGTAAGGGACAATATTAGGGTGGGCATTACCAAAACGCATGGGGTTATTTCCTGTCACCAAGTAGTTGCTAGCCACATTGGCAAGCCATGCTAATTGAGAATCAAGCAAGCTGATATCAATGTATTGCCCTAATCCACTACGCTTACGCTCATGAAGCGCAGCCAAGATGGATATCGTAGCGAACATGCCAGCTGTCTGATCTACGATTGCTACGCCCACCTTTGTTGGTTGCCCTTCGACCGGACCCGTGATGCTCATCAGACCACCCTCAGCTTGGATAACAAAATCATATCCTGGTCTTTTGCTGGTTGGTCCGTTCTGGCCGTAGCCAGTGATTGCACAGTAAATTAATCCGGGATTTAATTCTCGTAAAGCATGGTAACCCAGTCCCCACTCTTCCATTGTTCCAACACGCCAATTTTCCACCAGTATGTCAACCTGACTGACCAGTTGTTGTATTATCTTGCGCCCTGTCTCACTCTTAAAGTTAACAGTAATGCTTTTCTTATTTCGGTTGACCGAAAGATAATAGGCTGATTCTCCTCCCAAAAAAGGCGGACCCCATTCGCGTGTATCATCGCCTGACCCCGGCTTTTCAACTTTTATTACTTCTGCTCCAAGATCGCCAAGCATCATTGTGCATAAAGGACCTGCGAGAACGCGGGTTAGATCAAGAACACGCAAGCCTGAAAGAGTTGGATCGGATGAACTAGTTCCAGTCATTTATCGCTTCTCGGCTCTGGCTTATAAATGCCGTATTCATAACAGGTATCGAATTCAGACACAATATTTTCTGGTGGTACGCCATATTGAATATTATGCACGTTCGAATAAACATAACCTCCTCCTGGTGCCAGGTCGTCAATATGCCTGCGTGCCTCATCAGCAACTTGGTCAGGTGTCCCGTGCACTAAAGTATGCTGGGAATCCACCGCACCACCCCAAAATACAATGTCTTGCCCAAAATCACTTTTAAGGGCAGCTGTGTCATCCATACCTTTTGCGGATATTTGCACAGGGTTTAAAATGTCTACCCCCACATCAATAAAATAAGGAATCATTGATCGGATTGCCCCACAAGAATGTAAGAATATCTTTGCATTCGTCATGGATTTGACCTTGTCAAAGAGCAATCTGTGGAGGGGCATCAAATGGCGCTTGTACCATTTCGGGCTAACAAGCGGACCATTTTGCCCACCCAAGTCATCCCAGTAAACCCATACATCGATTAAATCTCCAACTTCTTCAAGCATCCTGATCGTTGATGTTTCATACAATTCGTAAAGTTTTCCCAAGACAGCGTCTGAAAACTTGGGATCAGAAGCAATCCCCATAAAGAATTCTTCCATAGGCATGATTCGCCAAGCTTGTTCGAATAAACCGGCCCCAAAAACAGAAAAGGCGGAAACTGCACGACCGGTTGATTTAGCGGTCTGGCATTTCTGTCGCAGATCTCGCCAGCGACCTGGATCGAGTGGATCTGGCCATGATTTATGGGACTTAAAGGCATCTAGCGTACCTTTCTGAATTGGAAATTCTCGGCAATCATAATAGTAGCTGCTTTTCGGGCTGAAGAATTTTACCCCCCACTCATCTACATAAGTATCGTATTCTTCTCCATGGGTGATCGCAAGCTGCCAGGCATCCGGCTTTCCCAAGCCAACAGCTTGGATATCTGAATGCATACGCTCATACATGTCATTTTCTGGAATGAGTGTTCCCCAACATATGCCAGCTCCGATATCCTCTGGTTTGATACTGCTTGGCTCCATTCCAAGATAGCGACGAAGCTCATAATAAGCCTGATAATGGATCGAGCTTGACAGAGAACCTCCAAAATCAATAGGAACGCGATCGGGTTCCTTGTGATTTAGTGCCATAAGCAATCTTTCGCGTGAATTCATGTCTTCAACCTCCAAGGAAATAGCTGTATATCGAGAAACTACAGATCTAATGGTGATTATTTAAGGATTGAAACTTTAGAATTATTAACTTGATTATGTGCCAGCGTAACCGAGTCCGGCAGAGATTTCTTTGGCGGCGAATTTTAAATCCTTGATTATCTCCTCAGCTGTTTTTTTGTCAATACGCACTGCTAGGCCTGAAATACTTATTGCAGCCACAACTTCACCGGTCATGTCACGGATTGGAACACCCAAAGAATGCACATATTCTTCATATTCCCCCCATGCTCTGGCATAACCTTGGCTTCGTACTTTTTCCAACTCTTGCAGTAGCTCACTGCGCGATGCTATCGTATCTTCAGTAAATTTAGGTAACTCTTCAGGAATATGTTTGAGTACATATTCAAGCCCAGCATAAGCCAATAATATCTTTCCTGTGCTGGTGCAGTACGCTGGAAGGCGAGCAGCAAGCATTCCACCAGTGTTAAGCAAATGCTGGCCAGGGATCTGCTCGATGATAATGATTTGCGTCCCGCTAAGAACATCTAGATCAATGGTTTCTTTCCAACGTTCTGCCAGCCAGTTCATCGTTCGTAGTGCAGCCTGACGCACATTCATATTTCGTAAAGCAGTACCTGCAATCGCCACCAATTCCAATCCAAGATGGTAACGATTTGTGTCAGGGTTTATTTCTACCAATCCTTCCTCTTTTAGAGCTACCAGATAGCGGTGGACTGTGCTCTTTGGCATTCCAATTTTTTTGGCGAGCTCTCGAGCGCCAATTTCTGGTGAATCAGGGGTGAAGGCACGTAGTATTTGAGCAATTTTATAGACAGCAACAATCCCAGAAGTCTTATCTTCCATTGAAATTTCCTGTTCAAATAGGCTAAGTTACGGGACAGTGTCCCGTTTTTCAAAGAATAATGTACTTTTTTGATTTCGTCAAGCCAAGGGAATTTTTTAAGACGATCATAACCCTCTTTCATTTCCTCTTGTGATTCTCATAATTTATTCCCAAAAAGAACAAAATGCAATAAATTGAAAACAAAAAAAAAATAAACTTAATTTGAAGCAATTAGAAATGGGGTGCTTGACTTTTGTTTAACCACATGATAGAATTTTCTTATAGTGGGACAATGTCCCATTATAAGGGACACTCGATCTTTCTCTTAATCACGATCACATATAACTCAAATTTTTATCAAAGGAACGTGAGCTTGCTCTTCTTAACAAATAAACTATCGAATGGAATATTGAAAAAATATTACGATTATAGTGGGTTTTGTCCAGCCATTCTCCATTTTCTTGATTTTTCTGAGGAAAAATGTGTATGGAAACACCTAAGTTAAATCCGGATTATTTTCAGGATCCCAATATGCTATTTAATCTGGATGGTTGTGTGGCCATGGTGACAGGGGGAGCACAAGGTATTGGACGGGCGATCAGCTTATCTCTTGCTTCGGCAGGTGCGGATGTGATCTTGGCTGATATTAACCAGCAGGAAGCTTTCAAAGTTGAGCAAGAAATTCGCAGCATAAATGCTCATTGTTCTTCAGTCTTCGGTGACGTTTCTAAACTGGATGATGTGGAAAAGATGGTGAATACTTCCCTCAAGAAGTATGACCACATCGATATTTTGGTTAATAGCGCAGGAATTGCGAGGGAAGCGCTTGCTCCCGAAAAATTACCCTTCGAAGTGTGGCAACGAATTCTCAATGTCAACCTAACAGGGGCTTTCCTTATGTGCCAGACCGTTGGTCGTCATATGCTTGAGAAAGGCTCAGGATCGATTATCAATATTGCTTCAATCTCCGGGTTGGTTACAAATAAAGGTCTTCATGTAACAGCCTATGTTGCTTCGAAGGGAGGTGTAGTAATGCTCACACGTGCGCTTGCTGCCGAGTGGGCACCCCGTGGTGTTCGGGTAAATGCAATAGCTCCCGGGTATGTGCGAACACCTTTGAATGAAAGCGCTCTTGAAAATTCCCAGTACTATAATAGCGCGGTAGATATGGTTCCTTCCAAACGGATAGGGAAGCCAGTTGATATTGCCGGAGCAGCACTCTTCCTGGCCTCATCAGCCTCAGATTACGTAATTGGCCACATCCTGGTAGTCGATGGTGGTTTAACTACATGGTAACTGTATGATAAACGAGATTGAAATCAGATGTATTTTTCAAGAGCAAGGTTACTGTATTATGCGCTATATTATCTGATTTTAAGAATGATATAAAAACATGCAAAAAATGTTCGCAATAGTTTGGGATGGTTCTCGTTATCCACAAGGGCTAACGTGGTGCGAGGTTGAAAAACCAGATCTACAACCGGGTTGGGTGTTAATTCGAAATCAGGCGACTGGCATTTGCGGATCGGATTTACATTATTTATCTGGTGCTATGGTGCATCAAGTTCCAAAGAGAAACTTGCCTGCAGTGCTGGGTCATGAGAACGCAGGTGTGGTCGTTGCAGTTGGGCAAGGGGTCAGTGAGTGGAAAGTAGGAGACCGAGTAGCGGCCGAGCCGATCCATCCATGTAGAACCTTAGGCCAAAAACTCTGTCCTGCCTGTATGACAGGACAATATCACTTATGCAAGAATCTCTCCTTTGTTGGCATTCCTGCCAACGATCTACTTTCTGGAGGTTATGGTGAGTTTTCTCTCTATCACACAAGCTGTTTGTTTCCACTCCCGACCCATATTCAATTTGAAGAAGCTGCACTGTTAGATGTGCTTGCGTGTGGCGTTCATGCAGCCAATATTGGTAAGCCTTCCTCAAAAGATAATGTAGTCATCCTTGGTTGCGGTCCGATAGGACTCTGCACCTTGCAGGCATTGAGAGCTAGGGGTGTGAGAGATATCGTAGCAGTTGCAAAGTACTCTTATCAGGCAGAAGCTGCACGTTTACTGGGTGCGCGTTCCACTATTTGTCTGGCAGAAACACCAGCTGTCGTTTCGAATTTACGTAATCTTATTGGTGCAGCTGACCAGGTTTACGAATGCGTAGGCGGTAGCGCAGATACAATTCAGCAGGGCATAGAAATCTGCCGACGGGGGGGGAAAATCATAGTTTTGGGTTTCTTCACTGGTTTTAGTTCAATCAACTTGGAGACTTTTTTTCTAAATGAGTTATCGATATTGGGTGCCGATGCTTATTCGATGCATTCCATGCAACGTGAGTTTGAAATTGCTTTAAATCTCCTTGCAAACGGGCAAGTTGACTTGAAATCTTTAATAACCCATAAATTCCCCCGGTCGGCTTGGCGACAAGCCCTTGATACTGCTTTTCAACGAGAGGCAAATCGCACTTTGAAGGTAATATTTAACGAACAGGAATAATCCGGAGATGCGAAATAGCAGAGAAGTAGAGAATTGCTATTGTTCTTCCCTTCGTTAATTCATAAAAGGAGGTGTACTTATCAGATGAATCCTTGAATATCAAAGAGAAACAAAATCCATTTTCATTTGGAAATCCTTATGTAAAAATAGAAGAGGAGAATTAGCATGAGTAAAAAAGTATTTTCGATAACAAATATTCTTGTTCTGGTAATGCTCATTGTCTCGGTTGCGTTGGGAGGTTGTGGACAACCTACACCTGCACCAGAAACCGAGCAAGTAGTCACAGAGCCTCAGGCCACAGAGCCTCAGGCCATTGAACCACCAGTTGTCCAAGATCAACCTGCAGTTGCCGCAGGGATGCCAGATGCTACTGGGTTGCGAATAGCAGTGATCTGGGGTTCGCTAGGAAATGATTGGAACGTAAATGTACACGATGCGGCGGTAGCTGCACTCGAGGCGATGGGCGCAGAAATTGCTGTGGATGCCAACGCCGGTGGCGATCGCACTGTACAAGTATCCCTGATCGAAAATGCCATTCAATTAGGTGTTGATGGGATGATAATGAGTGACGTGGCAACTGAGATCATTGATCCGGTCATCCAGCAGGCCGTTGATGCCGGAATTCCGGTAGTGACAGTCGGAGCATTTTCATCTACAGCCACCAACGATGTGAGAAATAACGAATGGAGTAACGGCTGGGAGTCAGCGCTTCTGACTACCAAGTTCTTGGCAGGCAATCCGGCTAACGTTGTCGTTGCCTTCGAGCCAGGTTTCAAGCCGATCGAAGTGCGCTTTGCCTCTTACTCAGGGGCAATGCCTTTTTTGGTATCGGATTACAATGTAGTAGCGACTGTGAATGCCCACTGGCCAAATACCATTCCTGAAGCCAAGGCTCAGATGGAAGCTTTCTTGAAGCAGTTCCCTAATGAAGGCGATATCAATGCAGTGTTTGGCACCTATGATCTCGAAATGCTCGGGATGGCACAGGCGATCGAGGAAGCAGGACGCGATATCCCGGTAATTGGAGTTGATTGTACGACCGATGTTGTTGCAGCGATCAAAACGGGGACCTCAGTAATCAAAGGTTGTATTGCATCTGACCCGCCTGGAATGGGTAAGCAGGGTGCTGTCAACCTGATCAATATCCTGCAAGGCAAGGTAATATCAGCCCAGACTTACTTCCAAGTCGTATCAGTAGATGTCGATAATGTAGATACATATCAACCATAATTTTGGCGTAATATCTCATGGCGTGTCCTCGAAAATCTGTGTTCGAAATAACAGAACGGGGACACGCTATGATCAAGAAATAAATCCATATCGAGGTATTAATGGATTCGAAAATTGCTGTTCGAATGGAATGCATTATAAAAGAGTTCCCGGGTATACGTGCACTAAACAAGGTGGACCTGGAAATGAGGGTCGGCGAAATCCATGCCCTTGTCGGCGAGAATGGTGCGGGCAAATCAACCTTGGTGAACATCCTGACCGGTGTACATCCTTGTGATTCGGGAAAGATCGATATGAACGATAAAGCTGTTCATATCGGATCTCCAGGCCAAGCTGAAGCGCTTGGGATCATGTGTATCCACCAGGAACCAGCT
>CAZCPP010000144.1:0-3197 GCA_964500655.1 uncultured Anaerolineaceae bacterium
ATGACTACTGCATCATATCCATATTCGCGACGAAATTCATTATTACCGCAAATCGTGGCCGCCCTATTGAGTGGTTTGTTGCTCTTCCTCGGTGCGGTCACTGTATGGACGGTCGGTTTCCAGTTGATGTATGCAGGTCGCATTTTTCCGGGTGTGTCAGTTGCTGGCGTCGATCTTACCGGTCTATCACCCTCTGAAGCTGCGATCAAATTGAATCAGGCATTGCCATATCCCTATACAGGCAAAATTGTACTGCGTGACGGGGATCGAGTATGGGTGGTCACACCCACACAGATGGGAATGACGTTTGACGCCTCATCCAGTGCACAAGCGGCTTACCAACTTGGTCGTAGTGGTGGATTATTTACCAGCCTAGATGGGCAACTACGTGCCCGTAGTGAGGGCGCAGAAGTGTCTCCTGTCATCCTATTTGATCAACGGGTAGCGCATCAATACTTGCAAGCGTTATCGGTCGAGATCAATTCACCGGTTGCGGAAGCCAGCCTGAAAGTGGAAGGTACGGATGTCGTGGCTGTACCTGGTCAGGTTGGGCGCAGATTGGATGTTGATGGTACGCTCGTCTTCCTTAGTGCCCAGATGCAAACCTTTCGAGATGGTGAAGTGCCATTGGTTATTCATGAGCAACAACCCGAAATTGTGGATGTATCAACACAAACTGAAATTGCTCGTCGTGTATTGAGCCAACCGCTTCGTCTCTATATTGCGAATGCAAGTGAAGGTGATCCGGGTCCCTGGAATTATGATGTGCAGATATTAGCCAAAATGCTAGTTGTTCGCCGTGTTGAAAATGATAATGGGGCGGAAGTCCAGGTGGCACTCGACTCGACTCAACTTAGGGATATATTAATTGGGATCGCTACACAAGTGGATCGTGGATCAAACGATGCGCGTTTCTTTTTTGATGACTCTGCGCGTCAATTGGTTTTACTCCAAAACGCTACCATTGGCCGTGTTTTAGATACACAAGCCAGTATTACCGCTATTGATGAAGCTTTATTACAAGGTGAACATAATATTGCCTTGCAAATTATTGAGGAACAACCCGCTGTGACCGATACATCCACAGCTGAGCAGTTGGGTATCACTGAACTGGTTAGTTCCGAGATCTCTTATTTTTATGGCTCCAGTGCTGAGCGCATACAAAACATCCAGGCGGCCTCTGCCCGTTTTCATGGCGTTTTGATCGCACCAGGCGAAACCTTCTCGATGGGTGATGCTTTGGGTGATGTCAGTCTCGATAATGGCTATGCCGAAGCACTTATTATTTATGGCAGCAGGACGATCAAAGGTGTAGGTGGGGGGGTATGCCAGGTTAGCACCACCTTGTTCCGCACGATTTTCTTTGGCGGCTATCCAGTTGTTGAACGCTACTCGCATGCCTACCGCGTCTCGTATTATGAGCAAACCTCTAGTGGAGCAGTTGACTCTAATCTGGCAGGACTGGATGCAACAGTCTATTTCCCATTGGTGGATTTCAAATTCACCAATGATTCACCATATTGGATTTTGATGGAAACTTACGTAAGTGCTGATGCTCGAACGCTTACTTGGAAGATGTATTCCACCAGCGACGGCCGCAGTGTGACATGGAAAACGACTGGCCCGCAGAGTGTTGTTCCGGCGCCAGCACCTCGATTTGAGGAGAACAGTGAATTAAAAACCGGTCAGATTAATCAGACAGATTGGGCCTCAAACGGTGCGGATGTGGTTGTTTCACGGACTGTATGGATGAATGGCGCAGCCTACTTTAATGATGAATTCAAAACCCATTATGAACCCTGGCGAGCAGTTTGTGAAGTGGCGCCTGGCACTGAGAACCCAGAAAAACTGGCCAACCGAAAAAATTTGTGCAGGTCGCCTTCTTCGTAACATAATTGCCAATTTTCCCCACAAAATGGTAAAATTCCGCACTAGTGCCGCTTCTATATAGTATTGTGGAATTTCAAGAAAACCCAACCCTGACAAAATGAAATACACTTTACGTCTTTAGATGTGCGGTGCTGTTGAAATGGAGCTTAAATGATCAGTCAAGATTTACTTGAAATACTGCGTTGTCCAAATTGTGTACGTGAGAAGGATGGGCTGCTTACATTGCACAAAGATACTTGGCTTGTTTGCCAGGATTGTGAACGCAAGTACCCTATTGTGGATGATATTCCAGTTATGTTGATCGATGAGGGGGATAAATGGATCAGTGTGGAGACCGAGAAACTGCCTGTTCCACCCCCAGCAATGTAAGAGATTCCTATGTCAGAATTGGATAAACTGCTGGCCGATTTGTCCAGTGGAGATGAGGCGCGTGCTGAAGGAGCGGTACCCGGTTTAGTGGAATTAGGAGAGGCTGCCTTTTCACCTCTCCGTGATTTGCTGAATTCTACAGATTCAGATCATCGCTGGTGGGCGCTTCGCACCCTCGCCCAGGCGGCTCAACCGCAGACCAAATGGTTGCTTCCGCTTCTGAACGACTCAATCGCAGAAGTGCGCCAGGCGGCGGCGTTGGGAATATGCAGCCATCCTGATGAAACGGCAATCAGGCCTCTTATCCAGGCGTTGAGTGATACGGATTCGATTGTGTCAGGATTGGCTTGTACTGCACTAGTCGTAATTGGAAAACCAGCAGTTCCAGCGCTGTTAGAAATACCAAAGGATGCCTCACAAGCCGCGCGTATCAATGCCATGCGTGCATTAGCAGAAATTGAAGACCACCGTGCCATCCCAGCCTTGATGGCCGCCCTAGACGATGACTCCGTCATGATTCAGCATTGGGCTGAAGAAGGCTTGGAGCGTTTGGGCTTGAATATGGTTTACCTCAAACCTGAGTAGGATAAATGAAAAATATAAATATGAACTTCCTGAAACGAATTTCAATTTGGCGAATAATCGTTATTGTTATTGCGATTGGGCTAGCAATTCCTGCCTTTATTTTCACGCGCGATTTTGTGGTTGGATGGCAGATCACAGATTTGCCAGGAGTTGCAGTAAATTATGATGAATCAGGACAACCCGTGACATCAAACGATGTGCCGATTCCTGGGGAAGTTGGAATCCCTGAACCAGAGCTTCCACCATCCTGGGATGGCGGAAGCCGCGTAACCTTGTTGTTTATTGGCCTGGATGAACGGGACTGGGAAGTGGGACAAGGTGCACCCCGTTCGGATACCATGATTTTGTTTACT
>CAZCPP010000144.1:3297-9617 GCA_964500655.1 uncultured Anaerolineaceae bacterium
CAGGTTTTTTCTCCAGCGAATTTTCCAGACATGGTTTCCAGAGCGCCGAAGATTTATAAGGAAGCTGAAGCAGGCTTACGAACAAATTTAAGCTTTGACGATGCTTTAAAGTTAGGTGTTCTTCTATCGCAAGTTTCCCCGGCGAACATCAAACGTGGTGTAATCGATTTTTCAATGGTTACTCTTGATTATGTTGTCCTGGGTGGTCAGGATGCCAGCATTTTTAAACCCATTCCAGATAAGATTCGCGTGTTGCGAGATGAGATCTTTTCTGCGGCGGGGCCGCTCAGCCCTATGGCTGTTGGTGATCCGATTGCCCTTATGCAAGAAGATGCCGCGCGAGTCCGTATCGTGAATGGCACCTATACCGAGGGCTTACCAGAGCGAACAGGAAATCTCCTCCTTTCTCAAGGTCTTCAAGTAGTTGAAGCTGGAGGGTATGCCAATAGCCAGTATGCACGCACAACGATAGTGATGTATGGTCCAAAACTGCATACGCTACGTTACCTTATTACTGTATTTGGGATAAATGCTACCAACCAGATATTATTCAGCCCCGATCCTGCATCACCGGTAGATATCGAAATACGTGTGGGGGCTGATGCACTCGGTATCATACCTTAGTGGAAAAATCAGCATGTATACAACGAGTGCCGCAAGAAATTTCTTGTGGCACATATTCATTTAAGGTTGTTGAAAGGTAATACGCACTCCCCCTGAGTAGGGATTTCCATCTGTAGCAGTACATCCAGGGCTAGATATGTCTGATGCGGGTGTGCCACCGTCTGCCATGTGAATGGAATAAATGACATCGTTTTCCATCAAATAATCTGCATAGCCATGGCCAAGCTCGGGTTTTAAGCCAGTAAATATGTGTTCTTCGCCACCAGTCCAAATAATGATGATCTCGATACCAGGAATTTGTTTGCGTGAAGCATTAGTTACGACGATTTGCAACAAGCCCTCGGCAAGTTCTTGGTCACAGAGAGTGTCTTGCCCAACCAACTGAAATGGTGCGCCTAGCGTCGGCGTTGGGGTGCGAGAAGGTTTTGGTGTTGCTGTCAAATCCGGAATTGGGGTGCTTGTTGGCTCAGTTGCCAGAATTGACTCTGGTGTTCCCGTTTGAGTTTTGGCGGTATTGATGGGTAGAATTGATACCCCGCTGCTGTTGGGATTCACCGTAAGGGCAGTTGGTGAAATGACTGTAACCTGCCCTTCTAGTGCCGAAGCCAACAAGGCTACCTGTTGCACGGTATCAGGTGATGCTCCCGTTGCCAACATGCGTTGGGCTTGAGCCGTCAGAGCTTGTGATGGATTCGGGTCTCCTAATAGAGCCAAACGAGCCCGTGCTCTTTCCAGGTCTGCGTTGGAACTATATGCAGCGGCAATAGCTGTGCGGAAATGATCCTTGAAATCGTCTCGTAAAGTATGCGGTTCGGCGTCAATGTATTGAGCGGGAGCAATTACCCAGGCGTAAGCTAATCCCAACCCAAATCCTGCTACAAGTGCTAATAACCATTCCCAGGGAAAGTGTTTAATTTTCATGGCAAATTCGTACCTGGAATAGGTTGCCAAGTTTGCAGAGCAACTGCTAGACCTTGGAGAAGAGTAAGATCCTCGGGAGAATAGGCAGATTGTTGGGCATAGTTATATGCCTCTCCAACGATGACAGAGGGTGGCTTACTACCAAGTACAGCTAGTCGTTTGGAGGCTAGTGCCGGTTCCTGCTCGTTACGAAAAGCTTCAGCGACCATGAGCACGTAATCGGTCCGGTAATCGACGCGAAGCGCATCTGGTGTAATGTCTGTATATTGGATCGGGTCAATCCTCCAGCCATACACAAGTCCGAGGATTATTCCTGCTATTGCAGCAATGAAAATAGGTAGCCAACGTGGCATAAGTGTATTTTGCCATAGCCGAGAGAGAATGACTAGGGCTGACGCGTAAAATTAAGGATTTCCCTTCTAAAAATGATAGCGAAAAATTACCTGATTGTTACTTGTTGGGTATGTTATAATTTTTGCACTTCACATAGCACGCCTCAATATCGGAGGAAACTAATGGAAATTACTACCAAAAAGTTCAATAATTGCGACATGGTTGTTGTAAGTGGACGTGTTGATAGCAGTACTGCGCCTCAATTGACGGAAGCGCTAGAAAGTATTACTGGCGATGGTCGTTATAAAATCGTTCTGGATATGGGCAAACTAGAGTATATGTCGAGTGCGGGTTTTCGCGCATTACTCTCCAGTCAGCGCGCTTGCAAACGTTACAATCGTGGTGAGATATTATTAGCCGCTGTTCCGCAACGCGTGCAAGAGGCCTTGGAATTGGCAGGATTTACTGAATTATTCAAAACTTTTGCTGAACCTGTTGAAGCGGTTGGCAGTTTTTAACTGTTGAATTAGACTTGTAATTGTAAGTACAAGCCGCCTCCGCCTGCGGGATGAAGGCGGCTTTTGATTTCCAAATGATTAAAAAAACCTTTGATGCTAATTTTGATGTCTTGGATGAGATTCGGGAATTTGTTGCAGCTATAGCTCACCAGGTTGGCTTTTCAGAAAAAGAAATCTATTCCATCCAACTGGCAGCTGATGAAGCCAGCACTAATATTATCGAGCATGCTTATGCGGGTATACTCGACGGCAAGATTGCGATTGAATGCCAAGTCGTCAATGAGGAATTGACGATTATTATGCGTGATCAGGGGAAGTCTTTTAATCCTTCCAGCGTACCGGAACCAAATGTGCATGCCAACCTCTCGGACCGCAAGATTGGCGGTTTGGGGATGTACTTAATGCGCAAACTGATGGATAAAGTAACGTATACATCCTCGGCGGATAGAGGCAATACTCTAACAATGGTCAAGCGAATGGGAGATACAGGGTGAGCGCTTCAACCCGTTCTCCTGGATCTGCAGATTGGCGAGCACTTGCTGGTTTAGGGGAACAATTAGTTAGCACAACTTCACTAGCAGCCCAACGAGATCGCATTATTAACATGACCCGCCGTCTGGTAGCCGGTGATGTGGATGTTTGGTTGCATGAAAGTCTATTCCGGTTACCCGATTGGGATGAGCCGGTAATCTTCCCTCCTGAACCTGAATTAGAAGGAATGCGCGAAGCTTTTTATTCGGGCAAGTCAATTATTGACGCAGCTATAGATGATACTTCAAAGGGAGGCAGTGCTGCGATTCCTCTAGAAGACCAGGGCTTTACCTTAGGGGTTTTACACGTTAGCCGCAAAGATAATGGTAATTTCCCCAAGGAAGATATGGATCTCCTTGAAGGCTTGGCCAATGTTATTTCAGTAGGATTGTTTGCTTCGCATCGAGTAGCAGTTGAGCGATTTCGCTTAAATCAGATAAACCTTGTACGCGAGGTCAGCGCTCAAATCGCCAATGTAATGGATGTGGACGAACTGGCACGTCGTGTAACTGAACTTATTCAACAAACTTTTCAATATTATTATGTAGGGATTTTTACTCGTGAGCCTGGCGCCGATAAGCTGTGTTTTCGATCTAGCGCATCTGCGCAGCAGAAAGATCGACAGAATGCAAAGGTCTCGCTAGAGGTGGAACTTGGCCAGGGATTGATAGGGCAGTCGGCACATTCTGGTGAAAGAATCGTGGTTGACGATGTTCGGACTGACAAGCGCTTCCGATTTATTCCGAGCCTACCGGAGACAAAATCAGAAGTGGTCTTGCCCTTAAAACTTAAAGACCGGGTATTGGGTGTTCTGGATGTGCAAAGTGATCAATTGGATGCCTTTCACCCCAATGATTTACTGATATTGGATGCGTTGGCGGCTAATATCGCTCGTGCAGTGGAGGGGGCACATCTTTACAGTGATTTGCATCGTCAAGCAGATCAGTTGGCACTTATTGCGGAAGTAAGTAGCGCGGCGACGTCAACCTTGGATTTGAGCGAACTCATGCGCAAGACGGCTGTGCTCATTCAAAAGAAATTTGCCTACCCTTACATACATTTGTTTACTGTGCACCCGAATCGCCGACAGATAATTTATGAGGCCGGTAGTGGAGCGCGCAGTGCGAAGCAGGAAGGTTTCGTTATCCCATTGGATGAACAGCGAGGGATTATTCCCTGGGTGGCGCGAACAGGTGAAGTTGTACTTGCTAATGATGTCAGTAAAGATGAACGTTATACCATCCCATCTTTTCCACCAAAGAATACCCATTCTGAGTTATGTGTACCTTTGATATTCGACGGACAAGTTATCGGTGTATTGGATATACAAAGCGACCAGGTCAATGCTTTTACTGAAGATGAGCGAGTAATATTTGAAGCAGTGGCAGGCAGCATTGCTTCGGCAATCCATAATGCTGATTTATATACGTCGGAGCAATGGCGTCGGCGGGTGGCTGACAGTCTGCGTGAAGTAGCAGTATTGTTATCCGCAAATGTGGGTGTGGAGCAGTTATTGGATGAAATACTTGTTGAGCTAAATAGCACTCTCCCGGTTGATGTTTCGGCGATATGGTTGTTTGAAGATGGTGATTTGTTTTTGGCTGCTGTGAATGGGTGTGATAAAGAATCTTTAGAACATTCCCGCCAAAGCTCGCCCGAAGCATCCATTGCAATGATGAGCGCTTTGATATCGGAGCGACCTGTAATTCGGAAACCTGGTGAATCTAAATTGCCCTCTGGATTGGCAGCAGGTTTTGAAGACGATTATTCGTCCATTGCTGCGCCTTTGCATGTTGGTGATCAACCTGTGGGAGTATTGACCCTGTCCCATTCCACCCCCGGACGTTATGGTCATGAGGCGCAGGCTATGACAACCACGTTCGCCAGCTATGCGGCAGTTGCCATTGAAAATGCTCGTCTGTATGATTCCGCTCAAGAACAGGCTTATGCTTCTGCGGCTTTATTGCAAGTAGCTCAGGCGGTTGTCAGCCTGAACGATCTCGATGATATTCTGAGCACCATCATCCGCATCATGCCCATTCTCGTGGGCGTTGATCGGTGTGTGCTGTACCTGTGGAATGCGGAAAAAGAAGCCTGCTGCCCTTACGAAGAATATGGTCTATCAGAAGAAGACGAGATATCCTTTTGGGAGAGCGAATTTCCGCTAGGAGTTTCCCCTCTGCTTGATTCCGCTCGCGGGCAAGCTCGTTTGGTTGCTATTCCGGCAGATGAAGGAAAATCCTTGCAAGACTGGCTAAAAATGGATGCACTTGATGATGCCTCCGAATCTGTTGTCCTTGCCAGTGATCATCAACTTCTTCTTGCGGTTCCTCTTCTTATTAAGAATGATGTTTTTGGCGTTTTGCTCGTTCAGGAAGCTCCGGGTGGCTTACGCTTCCGAGCTCGCCGCATGGATATCATTAATGGGATTGCACAGCAGGCAGCCTTGGCAATCCAAAATTACCGCTTACAAGAAGAAATGGTTGTCCGCGAGCGCCTCGAAACAGAAGTGCAACTTGCGCGCCAGATTCAACAGACCTTCATACCGGAAAAATTACCAATCCTTTCTGGATGGGACCTGGCGGCTCGCTGGCGAACGGCGCGCCAGGTAGGTGGCGATTTCTACGATGTGATGGAATTGCCCAATGAGGGCATCGGCTTATTTATTGCAGACGTGGCCGACAAAGGCATTCCCGCGGCGCTTTTCATGGCGCTCACACGCACGCTCGTGCGTGCTGCCGTTATTGATACCGAATCACCAGCTGAAGCTTTACGTCGTGTAAATGACTTGCTTATTCCGGATACACAGCAAGGTATGTTCGTCACCGCCGTGTACGCAGTGCTCTACCCCGCTACAGGAAAGCTGATCTATGCCAATGCGGGACACAACCCGCCGTTATGGCTGAAATCCGAGGGAAAAGTCGAGAGCCTGACGCGTACCAGCATGGCGTTGGGGGTTGTAGAAGGCACAGATATTGAAGAACGCGCCATCAAGCTAAAGAAAGACGATAAACTTTTTCTCTATACCGACGGTTTGAGCGAAGCATTTTCGCCCAGTGATGATATGTTCGGGGAAGACCGTATCATTGCTGCCTTACAAACCGGAAAATCAAAATCGGCTGAACAGATATTGCAGGGGATCGAAGATGCGTTGGATAAGTTTGTGGGCGATGAAGAACAATCCGATGACCTGACCATGCTGCTCTTGCGACGCAAGAAGGATAAATAACTATTGCTTCTTGCATAAATCGCTAAACTTCCAAGTCATTTTTTTAGGGAAGAAATAAACTGTTGGGTCTAGATAATTACGCAATACTCTGTAATTACGCAATACTCTGTAACTTTGGTTTTCCCTAACTGGGGAGGGGAAAAGAAGGACAGAGTAGATGTTTT
>CAZCPP010000145.1:0-9578 GCA_964500655.1 uncultured Anaerolineaceae bacterium
AATTTAAAATTTCCATGCTCGGCGAGGAAGAATGATACTTTGGTGTTATGGGATCGACGAAGCCGCTCCCATAACACCAAAACAACTCAGTCCCCCCTTCTCAGAAGGGGGGACTACATGGGGGATGGATAACTTTAATACTTTTTGCACCAAACTTATTTTAAGAAGTAAGTCAGGTGTTTTTGGCAATTCAGCAAGTCTAAGGATTATCTTTAATAAACTCCTGAATTTGCTGTTTATCCATTTCTGTTAGCTCGATTTCACCCGCATGGATGATACCCTCCACCTGATCGGGACGCCTCAAGCCCACAATTGCAGCTGTTACGGCTGGATTTAGCAATGTCCATGCGATAGCGACTTCCCCCTCGGTTGCTTTGTGACGGTCGCCGATATCTTTGAGTATCTCTACCAGGGCCAGGTTGCGGGTCAGCCGAGGTTCTTTGAATTCATCGCTGCGGTGGCGCCAGTCATCTCTCGGTAACGAGTTTATTCGTCTACGTGTCATCTTACCCGAAAGCAAACCGGAAGCCATGGGTGAGTAATTGATCACACCAATATTTTGTTCCAGACAGTAGGGCAAAATATCATCCTCTGCTTTTGGGAAACATAGCGAATATGGAGGTTGACTGGAAGTGATCTCAGCAATAACTCCAACACGTTGCATTTGCTCGACGGAAAAGTTCGATACCGCCGAATAGCGAATCTTACCTTTCCCTTGCAGATTGGCCATCGTCTCAAAGGCTTCTTCGATATCATCATCCGGGTCCGGCCAGTGGATTTGATACAGATCGATCGTTTCTACATCCAGGCGTTTGAGACTGGCCTCAACTTCTTTCTCTACCGAATCACGCTTTAAGGCATTGCTGATTCTTTTGTTTGCGTCCCATACCAATCCACATTTGGTGAACACATAGGGTTCATAACTTGTTTGCTTCAAAGCTTTTGCAACGATCTCTTCAGAATGCCCTAAACCATAGATAGCTGCAGTGTCAATCCAATTAATGCCCATCTCCAGCGCCTTGTGGATCGTATCAATCGATTGTTTGTCGTCTTGAGTTCCCCAGCCCCATTCCCAACTACCACCGATTGCCCAGGCGCCAAATCCAACCTGCGTAATTTCTAAGTCTGAATTTCCTAGTTGGCGTGTGTTCATGTCATGCACTCTTTCATCTGTGTCGTTGTATACGCGGCCATGCTTCTTTTAAAATCCTTCATGTGCTGTTCGCGCGATGATCTCATCTTGCAAATCTTTACTCAGATCGCAGAAATAATCGCTATAGCCGGCTACTCGCACGATCAAGCTGCGATATTGCTCGGGGTTTTCCTGAGCAGCCTTTAGCGTATCGGCGTCTACCACATTGAACTGAATGTGATGCCCATCCAGGTTGAAATAACCGCGCACCAGGTGAACCAGGTTGTCCAAAGCTTTGTCGCTTTCAAGAATTTGCGGGGTGAACTTCTGGTTGAGCAGCGTGCCTCCCGTACGCACGTGATCCATCTTGGCGACTGAACGTGCTGCCGCGGTCGGCCCATGCCTGTCCGCACCCTGGACAGGTGAGACACCTTCAGATAAGGGCATCCAAGCCAGGCGCCCGTCGGGAGTCGCACCTGTTACTGAGCCGAAGTAGATATGGCAAGTGGTGGGCAGCATGTTGATGTGGTATTCACCGCCCTTGGTACTCCGGCGTCCATCCACTGCATTAAAGAAAGAATTGAAAGTTCTAACCATCAATTCGTCGGCGTAATCGTCGTCATTGCCGTATTTCGGTGTCCGATTCAGGAGCAGTTGGCGGGTCCGTTCGTGACCGTCGAAGCCTGCTTCCAGCATGCTCAACAGTTCATCCATCCCGAAAGATTTTTCGTCAAACACATGATATTTGATGGACGCCAGTGCATCTGCCATGCTGCCGATGCCCACTCCCTGAATGTAGGTGGTGTCGTAACGAGCGCCGCCATCGTGGTAATCTTTTCCGTTGGCAATGCAATCATCGGTTAGCAATGAAAGGAAGGGCGCTGGCATGTAACGCGCATATAAGCGCTCGATGACGTTGTTGCCGCGCACTTTGATATCGACAAAATGCAGCACCTGCTTCTCAAAGGCGCTGAAAAGTTCCTCGAAGTTTTGGAATTTGCGTGGATCGCCGGTTTGCGGACCTAGCTGTTTTCCAGTGCGTGGGTCAAACCCGTTGTGTAGGGTTACTTCGAGCACCTTGGGCAGATTGAAGTAGCCAGTCAGGTTATAATTTTCCTTGCCGAAAGCCCCCACCTCCACACAACCAGATGAACCGCCGCAACGCGCATCGACCAAATCCTTGCCCATGCGCACCAATTCCTGCACGATCAGATCGGTATTGAAAATCGATGGTTGACCGAAACCGGTGCGGATGATCTTGGCAGCGCGCTTGATAAAGCGATCAGGGCTTTTCTTGCTGACCTGGATCGATGATGAGGGCTGCAAAAGGCGCATCTCCTCGATCACATCCAGTAGCAAATAGGATACTTCGTTGACACCGTCCGAGCCATCCGGGCGCAGGCCACCGACGTTGATTTGCGCGAAATCGGTGTAAGTGCCGCTCTCGGCAGCAGTCACGCCGACTTTCGGCGGAGCGGGTTGATTATTGAACTTGACCCACAGGCAGTCTAAGAGCTCTCGGGCGGATTCGTATGTCAACGCTCCCTCGCCCAGTCCCTTTTCATAGAAGGGTAGCAGGTGCTGGTCGAGGTGGCCGGGGCAGAAGGCATCCCAGGTGTTTAGCTCAGTGGTCACACCTAAGTGCACAAACCAATAATATTGCAGCGCTTCATGGAAATCACGAGGAGCATGTGCCGGGACATGGGCACAGACCTCGGCAATGCGTTCCAACTCCGCCCGGCGTCCCGCATCAGACTCGGCCTGGGCCTGCTCCAGTGCCAATTGGCCATATCGTTCCCCAAAACGGATCAGCGCATCAGCTGTAAAGCGCATAGCTTTCAACTCTTCACCTTTATCGTAAGCCTCCGGATCGTGCAGGTAATCCAGATTTGCCAAACTTTCATCAATTTTGGCTTGAAAGTCCAACATGCCAATGTGATAGATCTTGTCATCCAGTACGGTATGGCCGGGAGCACGTTGTTCCATGAATTCGGTGAAAATTCCCGCGTTGTATACATTCTTCCATTCTTGCGTCATCTCGGCGAAGAGCGCATCTTGGATGGTCTTACCTTTCCAAAAGGGCATGATCTTATTTTTATGGGTTTTACGAGTCTGAGCGGAGACTTTAAAGGACGTTAATGGTCGGGTGTCCAATATATCCAGGTCTTCAAGACTATGACAGCACAATTCAGGGAAAGTGGGTGCAGCCTTGGGTTTGTCACCTTTCTCGCCGACGATCAACTCACCCTCGTAAATGTCGATATGCTTATGCTCCATCAAATAAGCAAACGACATAGCACGTTGTACTGGAATAGAGAGCATCCCCAGATCTTGTCGGTAGAACTCGGTCAGCAGCTCGGCGCGTTCTATCGATAGTGTTTCGACTGTATCTAGCGATTTCTGACGCAGGTTTCGCACCCGTTCGGTCATATTTTGTACTTGAGTAGTTGCCATTAGGTCCTCCTGGATACTGACCACGAAGCCACAAAGTGATAAATAATTGTCTTTGTGCTTTGTCGTCTATCTAATTTTCACATCCAATCCATGTTCTTCCAAAATACTGCCCGCCTGTTGCATGTGATCATGAGTAGGTGATTTGGTTCCATTGAATTGATATGTCATGTCAAGTGCTTCATACTTTGCGGCTGCGATGTCGTGATAGCCCATTAACTCTATGCCAGTGATGTTGGGTAATTTCGCAACAAATTCAGCGGATTGGCGCAGATTTTCTTTGTCATCATTTATTCCAGGAATCATTGGTATGCGTACATGCACCTGCGATCCGCTGTGTGTTAGTTTTTGCAAATTACTAAGAATGCGCTCATTGGATACGCCAGTGTACTGAACATGGCATTTATCGTCCATCATTTTTAGATCATACAGGAATAAGTCCACGTCATTGCGGATATTTTCCAAAACCTCCCAAGTAGAATAGCCAGATGTGTCTACCACAGTGTGAATCTCTTGTACCCCACAGGCACGCAGCACCTCCAGCAGGAATGAACCTTGCATGAGTGGCTCGCCTCCCGAGAAAGTCACGCCGCCACCAGATTGATCATAGAAAGGAACATCTCTTTCAATCTCTTGCATAACTTCCCTAACGCTCATCTCTTTGCCGCTAATTTCGCGTGCGTCGTGATAGCAAGTTTTCGCGCATTTCCCACAGGCATCACATTTGGTGCGATCTGTATTTACTTTTCCGTTGAGTTGGATTGCAGCTTGTGGGCAGGCGGCGACACATTCCCCGCATGATATGCATCGGTTAGCGCGATACATTAATACAGATTTTCGAGATTGGCTTTCCGGATTGTGACACCACCAACAAGAAAGGGGACAGCCTTGGAAGAACGCTGTCGTCCTAATTCCAGGCCCGTCGTTGATGGCGAATTTCTTGATATCGAAAATGGTGCCAGTCTGAGTCACAATTTAACTATACAGCTTTTCTATCTTGCAGTCAATATACAATTAGTATACAATATATATATCGTAATAATTATAATCTTAGCAAATCATGAAAGACGAGCATTATGCCGAAAACCAAACAAAATCCGGTACGTGAAAGCGATCGCATCGAATCTGAACTGCGCCGCTTAATCCTGACCCTTGAATTGGAACCTGGTTTAGCGATTAGCGAAGCCAGTCTGACGAAGCAATATGGTTGGGGACGTACACCACTGCGTGAAGCCTTTCAACGGTTGGCAGAGCAATCTTTGTTGCAAATCATCCCTAGGCAGGGAGTTGTCGTTACACCCTTGAGTGTTTTCGATTTCGTCGAAGTAATGGATGCCATGAGTATGGTTATTGGCCCGGCAGCGGCACTAGCTTGTAAACATCTTGATGATGAGCAGCTAAAGAAATTAGATCAATTGATAGCAAAAGGGGAATCCGCCGCAGTTTCTGGTGATTTAGTGTTAGTAGCAGAATTGGATTATGAATTCCATCGCGTTCTGGCCACCGCCACCGGAAATCAATACCTTAGAGAATATTTGCTTCATTTACACCGTGTTGCCACACGATTTAACTTCGCATCCTGGAAACGTGATCGAGATGCTGCTCCCTCACTTGAAGAGCATCGCCAATTAGCAGAATTATTCCGTCAGCGAGATGCGCTGGGGGCAAAGGAAGCAATGCTTGCGCATATTGAGAATGCTCGCCAGCGGGTGATGGGGAGTATGAAGATTCCAGAGTAAAAATTTGTATTTGCTTACACTCCACACTTATTGTGATTGTCTTATAATTTTTTCCGGAGCTGCCCGATACGCCGAATTATCATCAGCATGGCATATGTATATAGAACCACAAATATGAAAAAAATGAAAGTCACGATCTGGTAAAACAAACCCTCGGCCTTACTCAAATTGGTAAGCATGATCGGATAAATGGGGAGAAAGATAATCAGGAACAATAACACGCGAGAATACTTTTTCACCTTTGACTCGTTGTCGGTGAATATTTCGAGAACTTCACCTTCTTCTGCCGTTTTACGAAAATAATGCCAACTTCCATATTCGCCAACATGTCTCCAACCTGCGTCCTCGAAAAGCTGCAGATAATTAGCTTTGTCACTGTAATTAGATAGGAAATCGAGCCTGTAGAAATCGTTGCTCGGTTTTCCTTTCTTAAATGTGTAATTACCTGGAAGGGTGACTGATACAAAGTGCCAGCCTTGCAACGCCATGCCACGCAGATAGGTTTCTTCTTTATCATCCATCCAAACCCAGAACACCCGGAATTGTTTTAATTTATCCATTAAATCCTCACGAATTACCACTCCCTGGTAACTTCTCCATTTTTCACGAAAATCTTCGCCCTCTGGACATGAGCCTTGAGCAGCGTTTTGCCTTTATCTGTAAGGGCATAAATTTTGCGGCGGCCTTCTTCACCTACTTTTTGGATTATTCCATCGCCTTCAAGGGTTGAGAATGCGCCGTAAAGTGTGCCTGGTCCGATCTTTACTTCACCTTTACTCAGTGTTTCTACTTTTTTCATGACACCATATCCGTGCAAAGGTTCGGAGAGCGCCAGCATTATATAGGCTGTGGTCTCTGTTAAAGGCAAGTATTTTGATAACTCCATGATTAATATCACCGTTATATCGAATAACGATATAGCGTTCAACGATATAATACTATACTTCAAATAGTTTAGTATCCTACTGGGGTATGGTTTTTAAAGGTAAAGAATTAGTTAAGCAGCCGGGATTGTGAATGTAAAGTTGCTGCCACGATCAATTCCTTCACTCTCAACCCAAATTTGTCCCTCATGTGCCTCGACGATATGTTTGGCAATGGTTAATCCAATTCCGCTTCCCCCAGCTCCTCGGGAGCGGGATTTATCAACTCGGTAGAAGCGAGTGAAGACATGTGGTAAATCTTCCTGTGGAATGCCACTACCAGTATCAATAACTGAAATTTGAACTGAACTTCCTGAATGGATTGCTTGTATGGTTACCTTCCCACCTTTAGATGTGAAACGGAATGCGTTATCGATGAGATTAGTCAAAACCTGAATAATGCGATTCTCGTCTGCTAATAGATTTGGAAGATCAGCTGGAATATCTGCTATAAGTTCAATTCCGTTAGATTCAATTTGGTGATTGAATCGTTTCTGGATGGTTTCTATCAATGAAGAGATGTTCACTGGTATTCGCTCAATATCGAAGGTGTCAGCTTCAACTCGGTTAAGTTCTTGTAAATCTTCTACCAATCTGCTTAAGCGCCCAGCCTCCTGATGAATTTGTTGATACGTTTCAGACGATTCGGGCAAGATACCATCAATCAATCCTTCCATTGATCCTTTGATTGCGGTCAAAGGTGTTCGCAATTCATGTGCGACGTCGCCAATGAGTTGTTTGCGCATATTTTCAACTTGTTCCAGCTGCCCAGCCATTCGGTTGAAACTTCGCGCTAACTGACCAAGTTCATCTGCTCCCCGGTCAATTACGCGTTCGTCAAAATGGCCATCAGCGATGCGCTGGCTAGCGGACATCATCGCGCGAATAGGTGTTATAAGACGCTTGCTCAAAAAGATACTAACCGTTAATGCAGTGATACCTGCTACAAGAACGGCCCAAGTAAGTGCTTCGCTGAAAGATTCTTGAAATTGGGTATAAAGCTCAGTGGCAAAACCACTTCCTTGCCCACGCCTCAACCCTTGTCCGCTGCCTTGTTCGCCTGCCATCATGCCCATCATATCGGTGTCCTCAGTCATCTGTTCAATCATACCCAGATGGCGATTATATGCAGTTGGTGCTGTAAATTGGGTTGCTCCCACCAAAACAATTGTAGCTATTAATATCACAACCAGGTAGGACATGAACAGCTTTGCTCCCAGATGTGTACGAATATATTTCATCATAGCAAATCATCCTCAAAGCGATAACCCACGCCCCGAACTGTTGTAATTAGGTCATTGCGCCCCAGCTTTTTACGCACATGCCCAAGATGAACATCAACAACCCGCATTTCTCCATAATACGAGCCGCCCCATACATTTTCCAGCAACTGCTCGCGGGTCAACACTCGTCCGTGATTCTCAGCTAAAGTTTGTAACAGGTCAAATTCGAGAGCTGTCAGATCAACCGGTTTGCTATCTAAGGTAACCTTTCGTGCAGCGATGTCTATAAGGACATGTTTGAAAGAAAGTAATTCTCCGCTTGATTTCCCACCGCTTTTTATTCGGCGCAAGGCCGCCTTGATGCGTGCAGTAAGCTCACGTGGGCTGAAGGGCTTGGTTACATAATCATCCGCACCAATTGTCAGTCCGACAATCCGGTCAGTCTCTTCTGTTTTGGCCGTCAGAAGAATTACATAAACATCTGATTCACGTCGCAAGCGGGTCAGCAATTCAACACCATCAATACCCGGGAGCATAACATCAAGCACAATTAAATCCGGTTTATAAGCACGTGCGGCCTTTAAGCCAGCCAAGCCATCCTCAGCTGTATAAACTTCGTAGTCTTCTGCTTTTAGGTAGGCGGTTACCAGGTTTAAAATGCTCGGCTCATCATCTATTACAAGTATTTTTGCATTTGCCATTTGGAGTTCCTTAAAGTGAGAGAATTAGTGAATATATTGTGTCAAAGTTATTCGAAGGAGATCTAAAGTATATGTGAAGATATTGTAAAGAATTATAAACGCAGGTTCTTGATAAGTTTGGGTCTTGAAGCAGGTGGATGAAATATTTAATCAACTTTATTCTTATCTTCATGAGACCTTTACAATCGGATGCTATCCTTTTGGCAAGAGTTCAGGAGTTGTCCTGAACAAAATTATTACTAGGAGTATACAAATGAAAAAACCATTGTTGATCGTTACATTGCTTGTTGTAGCGCTTGGCGCTCTGGGGGTTGGTATTGTCGCTGCCCAGGAGCAAAATCCGCCCATTGATCAGCGAGGAACAGCTGATGGCACCGGTCTGTTGCACGACTATATGGAAAAAGCAATGGCCGAGACCGTTGGTTTCAGTGTGGGCGCATTCGAAGCCCGGCATGATGCTGGTGAAACTTTCTATCAGATCGCTTTGGCTGAAGGGTTTTCAGCGGATGAAATCCCAGCATTGATGCAGGATGCTCGTGAGAAAGCTTTGGATGAGGCTGCGAAAGATGGTGTCATCACCCAAGAACAAGCTGACTGGATGAAGTCGCGAGGATTTGGCCGTGGTGGTATGTACGGCGGTTATGGAAACGGTAACTGCCCAATGTATGGGGATGGCTTGGGTGGTGGAGCAGGCTTTGGTCACGGCGGGATGCGTGGTTGGAGTGGTCAGTACTAATTAATAAATCAAAGTCAGACGGGGAAGTCAATAAACTCAGAGCACACCATAGGCGTGCTTTGAGACATAATTATTAAATTGAAAAGAATATACTACAACTGATACTCTTCAAGGTACTTTAATATTTCAGTCTGCAACGCTCGAGCTTCTGCCTGAGTAGGGGCAACCATAATACTGCCAAAGCGATGATCGATAATCGGTGTGGTGATTGTGACCACCATTCCGCGCGAAGGATTGCCACCCATCGGGTAAAGAAAATCCTTGAGCGCGGTCATCAAATCACCAGCATTATTTATATTGCCTGAGTTCATATCTTCATAACTGAGCAAGGCGACCTTATCCATATAATCATGTCCAATGACGTGCTGTGCAAAATCGTGGACGTGTGTACCTCCGGTACGCCGTGAATTGATTTCGAGTAAGCGCAGCTGCCCTGTATCGTCAACCAGGCAATCCAGATCGAAGTGGCCAACGTAGCCCAAACTTTGCAATTTTTTTGCAATTGCCAGGCTGCTACGTTCCAGGTCTGGATACCAGGGTTGCTCGTACAGTTCCTTGTTTACTTCAATCCCGTAGAAATCCCCGAAGTTTTCAAGCACCTGAGTGGTCATATACATGAGAGTTTACCGGAATTAGTGAAATGATGTATGATGGGACAAAACCCATTTCAGGG
>CAZCPP010000146.1:0-9470 GCA_964500655.1 uncultured Anaerolineaceae bacterium
TGACCCTTATGATGCACTATCTTTTCACTATGTCTATTGTTTCATTTACTTCATTAATAAAGAAGATGTGCCACAAGTATAGAGAGCGCCTCTCACGAAAAGTATCTTTGATGAGCGTACATTTTTCGCTTTGAAAAGAAAATGCAGCAGGCTTCAGAGTATAATGAATCAACTCGTCTCACAACTTACTAAAGATATAAATTTGTTGACATTTTGGCAAAAATTTTCAAATTGGACTTACAATTTTCTGCATTAACCCCCACAGATTGGCGGGGGTACGGCACACTTAATATTCGCTGAATTGAGGGCACATGGACCAATATTCTTCCCTAAACAAATTCAAGACCATTATTTATTTCATCTTAGCCGTCGCGCTAATGATTTCCTGCGCGCTACCAAGCTTACCTACATTAAGACCCGAACCAACACCGACTGCCTATCAGGAGCCCTTGCCTCCGGTACTTGCCGAGGTCACACCTCTGGATGGAAGCCAATTAGGGGCGGATGAAACGATCACATTTTACTTCAGCCAATCCATGGACCGAACATCGGTTGAAGCGGCTCTTTTCGGATTGCCGCCTGGTTCCCTTACCTGGAACGACGACTCGACCCTGGCATTCACCCCTGATCCGTCATACGAGGCCGGCGCTGAAATAACGATAGCGATTTTGTCATCCGCGCAGGCTGCGAACGGGTTGACCTTTGTTGAGCCGGTAACCCTTTCGTTCCATACCTCCCCATTGTTGCAGGCCATCAATTTCCTACCTGAATCTGCCAGTCAGGATATTGATCCGGGTGCCGCCGTTGCTGTGACCTTCAATCAACCTGTCGTGCCTCTGGGTGCCGATTCTGATCTTCCAGCTGCTTTTTCCATCAACCCTTCGGTGGATGGGCATGACGAATGGCTTTCTACCAGCACTTACGTCTTTTATCCCAAGCCGGCTTTGGGTGGCGGAGTGACCTACACAGCCCAGTTGAACACCGATTTAGTCTCAACTGCAGGCGCACCAATGGACACAGTCGAGAGTTCGACGGCTTGGTCATTTGAAACGGCCTTGCCAAGGTTGGTATCTGTAGAGCCTTCAAACGAGCATACCCTTTCACTTGAGCCCACCATCAAATTGAATTTCAACCAGACGATGGACCAGACTAATGTTGAAAACAGTTTTTCGTTTCTCGACGGGGAGCGTCTCGTCGAAGGTGAGATTACATGGAACGATGACCAAACACAGATGATCTTCGAACCAATTGACTTACTAGCAAGAAATATAGGTTATACACTGAGTATTAATACACAAGCTACAGCTGCAAGTGGCACACCATTGGCCTTGGAGCAGCAATTCGAATTTCTTACCTATAGCAGGTTCAAGGTAAGTGGTAGCGATCCCTCGCAGGGACAGACAAAATCTGAAACAGGAAGCGTACAGGTCTTCTTCACTGCGCCACCCAAGAATGTTAAAAATCTCGAAGATTTCATCAGTATGAGCCCAGAATTATCTAATCAGGGCGTTTTTCTCAATAGTACCACCTTGAACATCAGTGGTTTTTACGTACCTGAGAAAAAATATACTTTGAGTATCTCCCCCGAATTAGAAGATCAATGGGGGCAGCAACTCGGGCAAGATGTTGAAATTGACTTTCGTACACCAGCTGCGAAGCCAAGTTTGAACATTCCTAATTGGGGGAACATATTTTTTGTGCGCCCGGATGAGCCGGTGTTGCGCGCCAATGCGACCAATATCCAGCGTGTAGATGTTTCGGTGACTCCAATCACCTTCAGCGATTTTCAGCTCCTAACCGGGGCGGATGGTTATGATGCCTTGCAGACTTTCACACCCCAAAACTTGGTGACCTATTCTCAGACTTACCGTTTGACGCCCAGTCGCAGCGAACTGATAACTTTGCCATTAGGGGAACCTAGCCAGGCACTCGAAACTGGATATTACTATGCACAAGCCTTTTCACCCCAATTGGATCAAGGTGTAGGCGTACAGGATGTTACTGTCAGTTACGCCGGGCCCGCAAGCAGACCCTATCTGGTTGTGGCCAGCCATGTCAATCTGACGTTTAAGATTGGTGCAACAGATGCCCTGCTTTGGGCGACTGATCTACGTACCAACGAACCTGTTGCTGCACCGTTTGCAATTTACGACAATGAAGGCCACACGCTCATTAGTGCGCAAACAGATGAGCAGGGATTATGGCACGGCGAGTTTTCAGCACAGGAGAATCCCGGTCAAACCTATACGGCCATTCTGGGTGAACCTGGGCAGGAAACCTTTGGAGTAGCACAGTCTTCCTGGAACACAGGGATTTTGCCCTGGGAATTTGGCATATCTCTACGGCCTAGTGCGCCAGAACCAAAAGCCTACCTGTACACAGATCGCCCCATTTATCGTCCTGGACAGACAGTCTATTTCAGAGGCGCAGTTCGGCAGGCTTTTAATGGCCGCTACGAATTACCAGGGTTTGAATCCATGCCCCTGGAAGTACATGACAATAATGGACGTGTGATCCAAGTTTTAGAACTGCCGATTTCGTCATATGGCACTTTCAATGGAGAATATAAATTATCTGCAGATGCGCAGCCAGGATATTATTCACTACAAAACGATGAAATGAGGTCTCATCTCCAATTCACCGTAGCCGAGTATCGCAAACCGGAGATCGAGCTGAACGTCAATTTCGCGGAGGAACAGATCAAGGCTGGGGAGCAAGTGCATACGGAGTCTGAAGCGCGTTATTATTTCGGATCGCCTGCTAGCAATGTAGACATCCAGTGGAATTTATATGAACGGCCGACCCACTTCTACTTGCCCGGCTTCCAGACCGGCATAATTGATGATGACTGGCTAATTCCATTTTGGGCCACTGACGGTGATTATGGCCGGACGCTAGAGAGTGGCACCGATCAAACAGAAGTGGATGGAACACTGACTTTGGATTTTACTGATATCCTTCATCCTGAAGCGCCTCAAACCCTTACCTTGGAACTAACTGCACAAGATGAGAGTGGATTTCCAGTCAGCGCTCGCAACGAGATGATCATGCACCCGGCAGATTTTTATATTGGCCTAAGACCCGATCAATGGGTTGGGCAAAGCGGTGTAGAGATTGGTTTTGAAGTTTTCACCACTGATTGGGAGACTGATGTCAGCCCTTCAAAATCTTTACAAGCTGAGTTCAATAAAGTGCGTTGGGAACGAAAAGATCCGCCCCCAGAAGATACATATGGAATACCGACTTATGAACGAGTCTCCACCCTGGTGGGTAGTAGCAACTTATCGACTGGTACAGATGGAAAGGCCCGACTCTCGTTTATACCAGAAGAACCCGGAACCTACATGTTAGAGGTCTATGGAGACGGTGCGCGAACGCAAATTCTGTTGTGGGTCACAGGCGGAGAGAAAGCTTCCTGGCCCAGCTTGCTCAATGATCAGGTCAAGCTGACTGCCGACCAGAAAGATTACAAACCTGGCCAAACCGCAAATATCTTTATTCCCAACCCTTTTGAAGAGTCTGTACAGGCCCTGGTAACAGTAGAACGCGGGAAAGTGTTGAAAGCAGAGTTGCTGACACTGGATACAAATGGCTCAACCTATACTTTGGATTTGACAGACGAACATGCTCCCAATGTGTATTTGGCAGTCACGCTACTGGGCCTTGATAATCAGTTTCGGCAGGGATATGTGACAATTGAAGTAGAACCCTCAGCGCAAGAATTGCAAGTTGAGTTGACTGCCAAGCCTGAAATCAACGAACCTCGCGGTGAGATGATCCTCCAATTACAGGTCAGAGATAATGCAGGCCTTCCAACCGAAGGCGAATTTTCGCTTTCGGTTGTTGACAAAGCAGTGCTAGCTTTAGCTGATCCGAACTCGACCGATATTTTGCCTGCATTTTATGGCAAGCAAGCGCTAGGTATAAAAACAGGCCTCTCGCTGGCAGCCTACAGCGGACGTTATGTGCATCAGCCGCTGGGACGTGGTGGCGGTGGCGGTGGCGTCTTAACAACTATCCGCGAAGAATTCCCGGATACGGCCTATTGGAATCCGACCTTTGTCACCGATTCCAATGGCACGGGCCAGGTGACTGTAACCTTACCGGACAATCTAACAACCTGGTTCATCGAAACCCGTGGCCTCACTCTTGACACGCGCGTCGGTCAGGCTGAGACCGAAGTAGTAACTACCAAACCACTGCTTATCCGTCCGGTTGCACCTCGCTTTTTCGTGAGCGGAGATCATGCAGAATTGGCAGCTATCGTTCACAATAACACAGACAATAATTTGGATGCAACCGTCAAACTGGATGCGACGGGCTTTTCGTTGGACGATCCCGGTCAAGGCTCGCAAACGGTTGATGTGCCCGCAAATGGACGTACGCGTGTGGCCTGGTGGGGTACAGCGGAGGATGTGGAAGAAGCCAATTTGGTTTTCGCCGTCAGCGGTAAAGATAATGGAAAGACCTTAAGTGATGCTGCCACACCCTCGCTCGGCTCGTTACCAATAATCCAATATGTTGTGCCGCAGGCTTTTGTCACAGCTGGCATGATGCTTGATGGGGGCACACGCCAAGAAGTAGTAAGTCTCCCACGCAGTTACTCACCCACAAGTGGCAAGCTGGAAGTGGAAATGTCGCCCTCACTGGCAGCATCCTTATTGAACAGTCTTGAAGCTCTTCCCACTCCTTCCTGCACATGTAATAATGAGGCAGTACTATCTTATTTCTTGCCTAACCTGGAAACTTATCACGCATTACAAGCCTCCGGAATTGATGACCCAGTTTTGAAAGAACGTCTCGATGAAAGCTTGAATGAGAGCATTGCATCTCTCGTCGGCAACCAAAACTTCGATGGCAGCTGGGGCTGGATCAGTAGTGGCAAGGCAAATCCATATATTTCAACGTATGTGCTCTTTGGTCTCGGACGCGCTCGCTCGGCAGGCATCAGCATTCCAGATGAAACTTTTGAGCGCGCACATGAATATTTGCGGGAATATTCTTTGGCGGACCCCACGCTTGGAACCTTCCAATCATGGGAACTCGACCGACTGACATTTACAATGTTTGCACTAAGCCAAACCAGTGGTTTGCAAGAAGAGGACACACCTGTGCTTAATACCCTGTACGATAAACGCGACCAACTCAATCCCTGGGCACATGCGTTGCTGGCACTAAGCCTCGCTCCCGATAACTCACGAACCCGTGATTTGATTGCCAATCTTGAAGCAACTTCCATCCGCACGGGCAGCAGCGCTAATTGGGAAAGCGATTCGGGTTCCTGGCGCAATCCTGGTACACCTCTATACACCACGGCTGTCGTTGTTTATGCACTGGCGCAACGCGATGCTGCCGCACCTATATTGATTGAAGCTGTACGTTATCTGGCTTCGAATCATGACGCGCGGGGATTATGGGGCTCAAGTTACGAAAATGCCTGGGTTATATTAGCGCTCACTGAGGCTATGAAAGGTTTCGGCGAATTGCAGGCAGATTTTGCCTTTTCGGCCTCCGTCAACGGTGCGCAACTTGCTACTGGTGATGTCAGTGGCACCGAAATCTTCACCCCCATCACTGCCAGTGTTCCACTCGAAGATCTCTCGAAAAATTCGCCTAATGCACTGGTCATTGAACGCGAGCCTGGGCTAGGGCGACTATACTATCTTGCCTCATTGCTGCTAAATCGGCCAGTTGAGACGGTTCAACCGTTGAATAAAGGCATGAATATCAGCCGCGCTTACTTCGACGGTAGTTGTGAAGCAGACTGTTCGCCTCTTTCCGAGCTTGAACTTGCAACAGATTCAAAGCTTACCACCCGCCTGACGTTAACATTGCCCAACGATTCTTATTACATCACGATTGAAGACCACATCCCCGCCGGGACAGAAATTCTCGACCAGACACTCAAGACCAGCCAGCTAGGTGAAGAAGCGACCGAAGTACAGGTGATTTATGATGCGGACGATCCTTTCGCACGCGGATGGGGTTGGTGGTATTTTAATGATCCCCAAATCCAGGATATCCAGATTGTTTGGACAGCTGATTATTTACCCGCCGGCACCTATGAACTGACCTACACACTCATCCCTATACAGGCCGGTGAATTCCGTACATTACCCGCACACGCCTGGCAAGCATTTTTCCCGGATGTGCAAGGTACCAGTGCAGGTACCATATTTGAGATTCGATAAATTTTATTTTGTAAGGAGATAGGTTATGGGTTTTTCAAACCTGACTAATGATCAATGGATTGATATTGGTATTGCTGTCTCAGTTCTTCTGGCGACAGCCGCTTTAGGGCGCTGGATAATAAAAATAATTTTTAGTCGTTTCATCCGCCGAATCACAGGTCGTACTAAAACGACATTTGACGATGTTGTTTTAGACGCCATCGCTTCACCTCTTTATTGGCTGGCTTTGATATACGCTTTTCAGTTTGCACTTAACCGTATGAGCTTTATCTTTGAGGAAATTCAATTTGAGCTCGAACAAGTTTACTTCGTGCTCTTTTTGCTAATTGGTTTTGTAATTGCCTGGCGTTTGATCACCAACATTGCCAATTGGTACGAAGATCAATTAGCGAAAACCGGCAAAGTTGAGATTGTTGAGCAACTATTACCTTTCCTGCGTCGCATTATTTTAATCGTGTTGGCAGTAATAGCTGCCATCATCTTGATGGATTATTTCAATATCGAAGTGAGTGGTGTGGTTGCAACCCTGGGTATCGGGTCTCTGGCAATTGCTTTGGCCGCGCAAGCTGCCCTGTCAGACACGATCAGCGGTTTTGTGATCATGGTTGATCGTCCATTCCGCATTGGTGACCGCATAGAAATCCAGGACCTGGATACCTGGGGAGATGTGGTCGATATTGGGCTGCGCAGTACCCGCGTGCGCACACGCGATAATCGTATGGTTATCGTTCCCAATTCGGTCATTGGCAAAAGCCTTATCGTTAACTATTCCTATCCAGATTCGCAGTATCGCATCCAGATTCATATCGGTGTTGGCTACGGGACAGATATCGAAAAAGCACGCAAAGTGCTCATTGAAGCGGTCAGCAAAGTCGAGGGGGTTTTGAGCGACCGTCCGGTAGAAGCGTTGTTTTTGGAGTTTGGAGATTCGGCCCTGATCTTCCGGGTTCGCTGGTGGCTTGAGTCTTTCGTGGATACACGTCGCATGTTTGACCGTGTCAACACGGCCATGTATAACGCTCTGAACGAGGCTGGAATTGAAATTCCCTTCCCGCATCAAGTTGTCAGCCATAAGATTGATCCGTCAGATAAAGCTGGAATCATTGAGGTCATTCAAGGAAAATAGTGCGTTCACATTGTGTTTGAGGGTATGACAAGCCCTTACAAATAATTAAAAGCAAGGTCCAGGGTGCAAATCCTGGACTATTGATTCTTAATTATTATTTTTTTCGGTGTCTTTCTCGTCTCAGTTCCTTAGCCTGCACGGATATTCCAACAGCGACCAAGCCGATAAATGCCAGAACGCTAAAGATTTGTGGCAATTTAATTGCTTCAACCAGTAACGATGATCCGGCTAAAGTTGACAATATAATCAGTGCCCAATCCAAAATCGCACTAACCAGGATTACTCCCAAAATGCCACCTATGATGAAAACTACCCAGGGCAGCCAACCACGCTCAATATTGAGCATAGGCAAGATTTGCAAGGCTATATAACCACCGGCCAAAAAACCTGCCAGCCCGATTGCAAAGCGTTGCATGAAGACGGCCAGCAGCGCGGCCCCAAATCCAACTATCAGACCGATGGTGACGTTCAGCCATTCGGGGCCATTGAAAGCTCGCGCAGCTAACGACATGCCGGCAACAAAGCCTACTCCCGCTACAAACAACCAGAAAACTTTGCGCCCGAAGAGCAATAGGGCCGAACCAACTAGAATATTTAGAATCGCCATAAGCACCTCTTGTCATATATTCTTGCGAAGGTTGAGAACCTTTGCAAGAATTATGTTACAAACGGGAACCACATCCCGATAGCAGCTAAAGTACAGAAGACAATCGTAACAACCGCCGCCCCGACAATGACATCCCGCGGCTCGCGCTTGTCAAGAACTTGCAGGTTTGGAGAAATGCCCCTAACTTCCCAATGCGGCCCGGCAAACCAGGCAAAGATCAGCCCCCCCATCAAGCCTCCAACATGCCCCCAATTGTCGATACCGGGTTGCAAACCCAGAAACAAATTGATAGCCACTACAAAGACCACGTTATTGATCGCGCGTCCCACCCGCGCGCCAAAAAGCTTGCGGTTTTGGTACAGGAAGATGCCTTCTGCGCCGATCAACCCGAAAATGGCGCCAGATGCGCCAATGGAGTAGGCTCGGGTAAAGAGAAATGAAAATACAGTGCCAGCAAAGCCACCCAAGATATAGAGCAGCAGGAAGCGCCCGTGCCCGTAACGGCGCTCCAAACCAGCACCAAAGGCGTTCAGTGCGTACATGTTAAAGCCGATATGAAGGATCGAGCCGTGCAACAACATCGGGGTGAAGAAGCGCCATAATTGCCCGGCACGGATAGCCTCATTGCCTTTAGCGCCCAGTCCAACCGGCAGGTCATACCCAAGTGTGAATTGGGTCAAGAGTTGCAAAAGATATACAATCACAGTGATTCCTAAGATTGTATAGGTCACGCGTGGGGAGGTCGCAGGTAGCGAAACAGGAACAGGTCTCGTAGGAGAGGCAGGTTGCGATTGAGGGGGTTGCGGAGAATAATCTTCTTCGTGCGGTTGGGGCATATTCACAATGTCACCTCGCGATGCTCAACGCGATGATGTTCAGCATCAATAATAGCACCAACAGTATCCACTGTTTCATCCAGTCTGAAGTCGTGATTGATAATCACATAATCGAAAGCTTCTACCCGTTTAAGTTCTTTCCGGGCGGTAGCAATACGTATGGCCAGCTCATCAGCAGTTTCGGTCTTACGCGATTTCAGCCGGCCAACCAACTCTTCCTCGCTTTCGGTGGTTAGGAAGATCAATAACGCTTCAGGTGCCAGTTTACGGACGCTTTCCGCACCCTGCACATCCAGGCGCATGACGACATCCTTTCCACTAGCGAGCGCTTCGCGCACCTGTTGTTTGGGAATGCCTTTGTAATCGCCGTATACAACGGCGTATTCGATTAGTTCATCCTGTTCAATCATGCGCGCAAACTCATCCTTGGATACAAAGAAGTAATCCTTTCCGTGCACTTCGTTCTCGCGTATAGGTCGGGTGTTGGCGGTGACTACAAAATGGAAAGGCATGTCTCTTTTTTTCATTCGATTCACAGCAGTGTCCTTACCCACGCCAGATGGGCCTGAGATGACGATCAACAGGGGCTGCGGTTTCAGGATATCGAATTCGGGATCGGATTTGATATTTGCCATACGCGTATTGTATCTTAAACATCAGGGCTTTCTTAAAGTAGCAAAATCAGGTCAAAAACCTTGTTGGGGTGAGCA
>CAZCPP010000147.1:0-9432 GCA_964500655.1 uncultured Anaerolineaceae bacterium
CCACAGGTGGTTCATGCCATCCCATCAATCCCTAAAAAGGGCAAAGTCCAGTAATGGTACTTTTGATATATTTTTCCCACCTATGGAGAAATCGCATCCATTTCCCCTCCGCTACCCCCATCTGGAACTGAAATACCAGCATCCTTGCCACATATTATGGCTCAAGGGAAAAAGAGTTTATCCGATATACTATCCCATTCTTTGATAGGTACTTAACAAACCAAGCGAAAAGGTATAATCACATCGTGAAATACACAACTATTTTCTTTGACCTTGACGACACACTCTATCCAACTTCCACGGGACTTTGGCATGCGATCAAAGAGCGAATGAACACCTATATGGCTGAACGCATGGGATTTGCTCGTGCAGAGATACCGAGTCTGCGAGAGAGGTATTACCTCCAATATGGCACCACCCTGCGCGGACTGCAAGCCAACCATGAAATCGATGTTGAGGACTATCTAGCCTTTGTACATGATATTCCTTTAGGAAACTATATCCAGCCGAACCCAGGTCTATGCGAGATTATTTCATCACTAGGAACCCGCAACCTGGTCTTTACCAATGCGGATGCAGCCCATGCCGGACGGGTATTAAAAGCTCTAGCGCTAGCGGATTGCTTCGATGCTATCGTGGATGTGAACGCTGTCGCCCCCTACTGCAAACCTATGCCCGAATCCTTTCAAGTTGCCATGCGCGTGGCCAACGAAAGCGACCCAGGGCGTTGCGTGATGATCGACGATTTACCTCGCACAACCCGGGCAGCACGAGAGGCCGGTTTCTTTAGTATCTTATTTGGACAAGGCACGCCCCACCCTGATGCCAATGCCACGCTGACGAATTGGCATAAGCTTCCTGGGATCTTGAATGGGAAAAACTTATGAACACTGACAAAGTTTACATCGTCATCTTGCTTGTGCTAGGAATAATTGTCTTTTCCAACCTGTTTATGTTCGTACTGGTGCGCGGTTCACGCAATATGAAAATTGATTGGTTCAAAAACACTGGCAATTCTTTTAGTCAACCTTTCAAAAAGGCAGATGAAACATTAGATGAACTGCGTCAACGTGTAGAAGGGTTGGATAATTCTGATAAAAAAAAATAACAATTCATCTCCTGAGATGGTTTTCTTCTTACAACAAAACGCTAACAAGGTTCATACAAACAGGGGTTATGCATTTCATCAATTTTTAATAAGCATGTGATAATCTTTATAATTGATTTGTTATAAATTATCAGGCTAATGCCTTTACTAATAAAGAATTCGATTTACTGGTCAATCCAGGAGGTTTCTGATGGATAACAAACTAATCCGCGGTGCTATGATCGGCGCTGCGGCAGTAATCATCTTACTGGGTTCGTTCTCGGGTGGGTTTCTAGTTGGTCATTTCGTACCAATTGGTAGCGGTGAAAGCCTCTCCTTGCCATTTGGAAATGCAGAAGAACAACCAATCCCTACAGTATCACCCGAGCAACAAAACACTACTCCGGGTGATTTGAATTCACTCTTTCAGCCTTTTTGGGAAGCCTGGAACATTGTCCATGATGAGTATGTAGATCAGCCAGTAAATGATGTCACCCTGATGCAGGGCGCCATTCGCGGCATGATGGACGCGCTGGGCGATGAACACAGCTCCTACATGGATCCAAAAACCTACGAAGATGCCAATGCCGGCTTGGCCGGCGAATACGAGGGCATTGGGGCCTGGGTGGATACCACTACCGATTATCTGACTATCATCAGTCCTATATCCGGATCACCCGCTGATAAAGCTGGGATGGTATCTGGCGATAAGATCATCGCAATCGATGGTGAAGATATGACCGGTATTGACGCTGAACTGGTGCGCCAGCGTGTACTTGGGCCAGCTGGGTCAACGGTACTTTTAACGGTTGCACGCGAGGGTGAGTCCGAACTGCTTGATTTTTCCATCACACGTGAGAAAATCATCATCAAGAGCGCAACAGGTGAGATGCTTGATGATGACATCGGATACGTTCAAATCACCACATTTGGCGACAAGACCACTCCTGAACTGCGCGCTACATTGGAAAAGTTGATGGCGCAAAATCCCAAAGGTTTGATCATTGACCTGCGCAATAATGGCGGCGGCTTCCTGCACACATCAGTGGAAGTAGCCTCCGAATTTATTGGCGATGGCGTCATCCTGTATGAGCAATACGGCGACGGAGAGCGCACGACTTATCAGGCTCTGAAGAATGGCCAAGCTACAGAAATACCACTGGTAGTGCTCATCAATGAAGGAACAGCTTCGGCTTCGGAAATCGTGGCTGGCGCTATTCAAGATTATGGACGCGGCAAACTTATTGGCGCTACGTCATTTGGAAAAGGCTCGGTACAAAACTGGGTACCTCTCTCCAATAACCAAGGGGCAGTGCGCGTTACGATCGCTAAGTGGTTGACCCCCAACGAACGCGCGATTAATGGAGATGGGCTTGCGCCCGATGTAGAAGTAGAGGTCACCATCGAAGAACGCCAGAGCGATCTCGACCCACAACTGGACAAAGCCATCGAGGTTTTACTCGAGAAACTCAACAACAGCGCTTCACAATAGAACCCTTAGCTAGCGAGGTGAACAATGTTTTTCTACAACCCGACATATTTACTCTTTATGGCCCCGGCCTTTATTTTGATGATGTTGACATCATGGTACGTCAAATCAGCTTATAAAAAATGGAGCCGTGTGCAATCCAGCAGCCGATTGACTGGAGCGCAAGTTGCTCAACGCCTGATCAATTCATCAGCCTATGTGACCTCGGCAAGTAGCCGAGGCCTGCTCGATGTTCGAGTTCAAGGAGTTGGTGGCAATCTATCTGACCATTACGATCCGCGTTCGAAAACTTTACGTCTTTCAGAAGGTGTGGCTAACAGTGCTTCAGTTGCTGCGATAGCCGTAGCCGCGCACGAACTCGGGCATGCCATGCAGGATGCTGAAGATTACATTCCCCTGCGTTTCCGTGGGGCGCTTGTCCCGGTTGTCAACATCGGTTCGTGGCTGGGTTGGATCTTGATCCTGATCGGTTTGTTTCTGAATATGACCGATCTGGCCTGGTTGGGTGTACTGATCTTCTCAGGTGGTGCGGTTTTTGCGCTGGCAACCCTGCCGGTGGAATTGAATGCCTCCGCACGTGCCAAGCAATTACTGGCCGATACAGGTATTATCCAGACCGAAGAGGAACGACGCGGTGTAAACAGCGTGCTCAACGCTGCCGCACTGACCTACGTGGCCGCACTGGTAACAGCCGTCCTTCAACTGTTGTATTTCGCCAGCCTGATTACCGGGCGACGCAGATAATCACCACAACTGGATATTCAAAACTCCGCGATGGCATCGCGGAGTTTTTTTCATGTGTATAATCGCCTTTATGCGTAAAGCTTTGGTCGTGCTCATCCTGTTTTTAGCTGCTACACTTGTCATCCTCAGCCTGGGTGAATTGGAACAAACTGTCGCAATTTTGGGTCAGGGTAATCTCTGGTATATCCTGCTTGCGTTCCTAATTCAGGTAGGCTGGTTTTTCCTTGTCGGTATCACCTACCGTTCTCTTTATCATTTACTGGGTATGCGCGAATCGATCTCCAAGCTAACTATAGTAGCGGCGGCAGCAACCTTTGTGAATGTCATTGTTCCCACTGCCAGTGTTGGTGGCATTGCAATCTTCGTAAATTCTGCCAGGAAAACTGGGTATCCGCCCGGTAAGGTCACCCTGGCCGCCGCGTTATTTGTCCTGTTCGACCAGGCTGCATTTTTAGCTGTACTGGCTTTGGGCATTCTGGTACTTTACAGGCGAAATGACCTCTCGGCTGGTGAGATCACCGCTTCATTGATCCTGTTTTCTGTTGCGGTTTTACTGACTTTCACCCTGTATCTGGGTTCGCGTTCTGCGAGAACTATGGGAAACTTCTTAGCTCGTTTGGTCCGTCTGGTAAATGCAATCTTGCGGCCATTCATCCGCCGTGATCATTTGCAAGTAGAACGCGCATATGCTTTTGCACATGAAATGGCCGACGGGTTGAAAGCCCTACCTCACAGGCCACGCGGTCTGCTAAAACCGCTTTTCCTGGCATTTTTGAATAAAGGTTTATTGATCTGCATTCTGCTATGCGCCTTTTACGCCTTCCAGGTTCCGCATTCTCCGGGAACCATCATCGGCGGTTTCGCGATCGGTTATCTGTTTACAATCGTCTCCCCTACGCCTGCGGGCATCGGTATTGTAGAAGGAGTGTTACCGCTGGCACTTAAATCTCTGCGTGTGGCCTGGAACCAGGCAGTTGTAGTTACACTCGTTTATCGCGCGATGACTTTCTGGGTACCATTAGGCATTGGCGGCTGGGCCTTCCGCGCCTTACATCTCGGCAATTCCAAGGAGTAATCTACATGAAAGCACAAGAAATCCTTCCGGTTATCGCATCTGTGATTGTCATTATTACGATCGCGGTGATCGAGAAACAAAGCAAAACCATCGCTGCAATCACAGCCGTCATGCCGGTAACCGCTCCATTGGCATTGTGGATCGTTTACGTTTCTTCGCGTGGTGAACCCGCAGCAATGAGCGAATTTACGTTTGGTCTGATCATAGGCTTGATACCAACATTCGGGTTTGTTATTGCTGCCTGGCTGGCAGCACGGGCCGGGATGAAACTTGGACCTATCGTGTTAATCGGTTACAGTGCCTGGGCGATAGGCACAGGGCTTATATACTTACTCAGGAATTTACTTGGAGCGAAATGACGTGGGTAAAAAAGCTGTTCGCTATATTGTGATCGCTGATTATCAGTCCCCTTACCCCAATCCGATCATTTTCTACCAAGGGGAAAATGTGAGCGTTGGCAAAGAATCTACTGACGATCCCGATTGGAAAAATTGGCTCTGGTGCGAGGGGCAAAATGACAACCAGGCCTGGGCGCCGAAACAGTACCTGAAAATCGAGGCCGATCAAGGGCGATTTCTACACGACTATAATGCGCTTGAGTTGAGCGTTTCAGTCGGTGAAAAGCTTGATATCTATGAAACCATCAACGGGTTTGGGGTGGCAGAAAAACCAAATGGAGAGCGGGGCTGGGTACCGCTTAAAAATCTCCAAGCAGAAGTAAAAGGAGTTTGATGACATGAGTAAGCGAATCTTCTTATTTGAAGGAATCCTGCAAATATTCATAGCAATTGGCGCAGTGGGTGGCGGGTTGATTTTGATCCTTGATCCGAGTGGGCAGGACATGGGATTTTCCATTGATCTCTTGTCAAATTCACCCTTTACAAACTATTTGATTCCCGGGTTATTTCTCTTCGCGGTCAATGGGTTTGGAAACTTTTATTGTGCGTTCCTGAGCTTCAGAAAACATCGCTACGCAGGCTACGCTGGGATTCTCTTTGGCGCGGTAATGATGGCCTGGATTTTAGTGCAGGTGGCCATAATTGGTTGGGGGAGTTGGTTGCAGCCCTTATTCCTGTTCCTTGGGGCGCTCGAACTGGTAGTGGGCTTGCTGTTGCGTAAAGACCTGGCACGAGGAGCAGAATGAAAGCCTTTCAAAATGTTTCAGAGATGATCGGGAGCACGCCGCTCTTGCGGTTGGGGAGATTGGCAACAGATGCGGAAGTGTACGCCAAATGCGAGTTCATGAATCCCTTGAGCGTGAAAGATCGGCCGGTGTTGCAGATCATCCAGGATGCGGAAGAGAGCGGACGGCTCAAGCCGGGCGGCACATTGCTGGAAGCCACCAGTGGCAACACCGGTATGGCGGTAGCCTCTATCGCGGCTGTCAAGGGCTACAAGGTCATGCTGGTGATGTCTGAGATCCAGAGCCTTGAACGACGCCAGGTGCTCAAGGCTCTGGGCGCGGAATTGGTACTGACGCCTGCTTCTGAAGGAACCAAGGGCGCCAGAAAGAAGATGTATGAGATCCTGGACGAGAATCCAGATTATTTCTACGTTGGGCAGCATGTCAACCCGTCCAACCCGAAGGCGCATTACAGGACCACCGGGCCGGAGCTTTGGGCCGATACGGACGGAAGCATTGATATATTGGTAGCAGCCCTGGGGACGGGGGGAACGATCTGCGGCTCCGGCCGTTATTTGAAGGAGCAGAATGCGGATGTCCAGTTGATCGCGATCGAACCACAGGAGTCGCCCTATATTTCTCAGGGGGTCTTTCACCCGCACCGCATGATGGGGACCGCGCCGGGCTTTGTGCCCGAGACTTTGGACCGCGAGATCATCGACGAAATCTACCTGGTGAGCGAAGAGCAGGCCTTTGAAACCTGCCGTCAATTAGCGCAAAAGGAGGGAATTCTGGTGGGTATTTCAGCCGGTGCCGCGACTTATGGAGCGCTGCAAATCGCCAAGCGGGAGGAAAATACAGGAAAGGTGATCGTGTGCGTGTTAGCCGATACCGGGCAACGCTATCTAAGTGTGGAGGGTTTGTTTGATTGAATGAGTAGACAATGAACACGATCCTTGAATGGCTTTCTATCGGAGACCTGACGTCTGACGGGCAGGCAAACGAAGTTGCTGAACTTGTGAGCGAGAACATCCATCTGTTATCAGATTTGGTGGACGCGCTCGAGAAATCCAATGACGTGATTCGCGGTCATGGGGCAGACGCGCTCGAGAAGGTCGCCCGTGAGCAACCGGAAGCGGTTGCCCAACATCTCCCCGCACTTCTTCACGCAGCGAAAAACGATTCCGTTCCGATGGTGCGCTGGCACATGGCAATGACGTTGGGGCACCTGGCCACGTCTCGCGGGCATGAAGATGAAATCGCAAATACGCTTTTAGCACTATTGCATGACGATAGTGCTTTCGTGCAAAGCTGGGCGATTACCAGCATGTGTATCATTGCCAGAATGCACCCCCAATATGCCCAAAGGATCACACAGGAAATCGGGAATCTAACCAGCTCGCCCAGCACTGCCATTCGCAGCCGGGTACGTAAGGCACTCACGATTCTGACCGACTCGCAGTCCCCCTTTCCAAAGGAGTGGATCAAGAGCTCGCATATAAAGTTATAGGAGGAATTGTATGGACACCATCTTCGATTGGTGTGTGGGGGTACTGGTTTACTTCGCTGGTGTATTTGGAATCACCTACAAGGAAATCAACGTCTGGGTGTTTGTCATCATCTGGCCGATCGCCTCGCTTGTTTTAATAGGGCTGGTGATCTATCAATATATTCGCATCCGACGTTTGCAAAAGGAATTGTTTGAAGGATAAAGTTGGGAGCCTGATCATGGCATATTTTTACATCGTCCGACATGGGGACAAGGAAAAGGGTGACTTCTTCAATCCCCAATTGCGGCATCAGGACATGCCCATCAGCAAAAAAGGGCGCCAGGAAGCGCAGAAGCTAAAAACCTACCTCGCTGACAAAGAGATCGCGCACATCTATATCAGCGCTTACCAGCGCACCGGGCAAACCATTGCACCCGTAGCCGAGCATTTCAAGCTGACCCCGGTCATGGACGAGCGTCTAAACGAGATTGATACTGGCCTGTTCGATGGGGCCACGGAAGAGGAAGCAGCAGAAAAATACCCGGCCGAGTTACAGGCCCTACGCGAGAGAAATCGTGATTTCCGCTTTCCTGAGGGGGAGACCGGGAGTGAAGCCCAAGGACGGATCATCGAATTTCTGGAGGAAAAACGAGACTTACACGCGGACGAAAAAGTGATCGCAGTGTGCCATGACGGACTGATCCGTTGCATGATGTGCTATTTGATGTGCATACCTGTCTACAAGCGCTGGAACTTCCAGGTGGACACCTGCGGGATAACAGAACTGATCTATCAGCCAGACTATCGGGAATGGAAATTGATACGGTTTAATCAATCCATGAGTTGAAATCGCACTATTCTATGCCATAATGATAAGGAACGGTAATTGTGTTTCGCTCGTTAGGAGGAGGAACGACATGAATCGCCGTAGAATTTATGCTTTTTTAATTTTCATCTTATTACTTTCTCAGGCTTGCAACTTGCCGATCCCGGGCAGGGTGGAACCTATCCCGCCTGCATCACAACCCGCAGATTCACCCCTTCCCACAATATCATCTGACCCATTCCCGGATCCCACGCTACCAGTGATTGAGGAAGAAAAGACAGAATCACCAACCCCCTTTGATGTTGCTGTAGGCGACTGGGCCACAATGGATGCTGACCTCAGTAACATGAGCATGAATATTTCAAAACCTGAAGGTGGCGGCTATACTGTAAACTTTCATGATGACGGCACTTCCCGTTGTGGTCAGGATTCGCAAGGAAATCTGTATCCCGCTGACGGGGTTGGATCAGGCATGACCAGCTCCAATGAACTCGTTGTAGACCTGGCGGTAACCTGCTTGAAGAATCCCCCCAGCTCGGCTGGAACACACAAATACGAGCTGACCTACAAAGCTGGCGACGACACAATCCACGATAACTGGAATAACGTCTGGCACCGCAAGGGGAAATCACCCCCGTAAAAAAGTGTGGATCTCTTGCAATAGTCAACAATCCACCGTGCTCTAGGCGGCGTACCCTTTTAGGGCACTTTCCTCGCCCTGGACTTACACCAAGAACCTAGCGGTTCTAGGTAAGTGCCCCGCCTGCACCCTTTGGGTGAATGGGGTAAAGTGCCCCAAACGGGGTATCATCTCCAGGCCAGGGGCGTTTTTGATGTATGCTTACTGATTTATGCTCATTTCGCTATCTCAGGAAACCCGGTCAATTTGGCAAGAACACCACCGATATCAAATACAGCTAATTCATACTTATGTTTCACAAATTTTTACCTTCTTTTCCCATTATGTTTCAGATAATTGTTACTTTATCTGAAACAATTCTGCTTAAATAATAAACTGCTTCTGGTTCAATTACCAGAGGCAGTATTATAGTAAATCACCTAGTTTTATAAAAACCCAGGTCTACATCCAAAATTTTGCATTAAGTTTTTTGTATATATTATTATTGATTTTTGTTTATATCTGCCCGGACGACATTTAGAGCATCTTCCATTGTGCTGTGAAGTGGGGCAGAGTACTCACCATACTGTGCTTGAGCCAATGCATTAGAGGCCAATTCGAACAATCTTCCCGATCCCACCAGGTGTACACTGTTAGGAAACTCAGGGCGACGTTGTTGAATGGCTTTGCGTGCTTCACTAAGAGAAAAGACAATTTCGGAAAAATCAGCTTTGATACCAGTCATATCAACTATGGTGAAGTACATTGGATAGTCTTGAATGGTATCTCGTAATTCCAGAATGCGAGCAAACATGTCGGGGATTTCTTTATAGAAGTCCATTGGCTCTTTCATTGTAGCAACTATGATTGGACCATCTGGATATTTTTCAACGTCGATTGTCATTTGCACAATTCCTGTTTTGTATTAAGTAATTATCGGAAAGAACTTTAAAAACATATACAAGAAAAGGAAAAAGAA
>CAZCPP010000148.1:0-9384 GCA_964500655.1 uncultured Anaerolineaceae bacterium
TCAGGGTCTGTTTTAGCTCACTCCATTTATCCGTAACGTCTGTTTGTTGTACCCCCCATGAACTTTCCTACCATCCCAACCGAATTCTTCAAAGACAGGGTGAAATGGCCGCCAAAGCGGTGGGGTTTAAGACAACAAGTTTGGATGATCGCATCCGCCACCAACAACCGTCGGGGGACTGGAAATCCGTTCTCCCAATGGTCACCATCATTTCTGATCAAGACCCAATCTTTTGCTACTGTTAACTCATCGAATGTCAGGGTATCAAAACCCAGTTCTTTTGCCAGGTTATATACACCCAACCTATCCATTACCTGGCGGGTATCCCCCATGCCACTGCGATCGGCAACGGTGATGGTATTTGCACCCATTTCCTGTAGTGACCCGACTATAGCCCGGAGAGTATCCGGATGTGTGGAAGCTGGCGCTGGATCGTCGCTGTTGAAATTGGGTTTGAGCAAGACACTTTTGCCATTTACAGAATTTTCACCAAATAGTGTAAGCGCCCTGCGGATCCCTTCCAGGCGGTCACGGGTTCGGACGAAGGCGATGCGGGCCATTCCATCGGTTGCGGTTGGAGAACTCTGGGTTGAGGTTGTTCCTATGGGCGTAGGCGTATTGGATATTTCTATTGTTGATAAAGGTGGGTCAACGGGGATCTCCGTTCCGCTGATCAATCCGAGTTTCTGACAAGCCTGCAGGATGGGCATCACAATGAGACTGCCAGCCACTCGAGTGAACCAACGTAAAAAATCCCTACGACTAAATCGATTGTCATTTGCATTTTCAGGCATTGTTACTCCTGTTTTCAAATCCGTTCGCTTTCTAAGTGGCTATTGGCCATTGCTCCCTGCGGTGAATTGCCATACATATGTATCACCATTGGATGTAATCGATACTTGATAATTTGCTCCAGGAGTGAGGGGCTGTTCTGGGATCAGAATGATGGCATCGCGGGAATTTAAGCTGCCGCGTCCAATTTCTTCTTCGCCGTTTGTGCCCGGGTTTACATAGCTGGTTTCGTCGAAGACACAATGTTCCAGGAGTATGCCATTTTCCTGAAATGAGGTGTCAGTCACATCGGGAGTTAACCCTCCCGATCCAATCTGCAGGTAGATGGGTGGGCCACTGGGAGCTTTAAAGCCTGGGCAGCTTGTCAGCGGATCGGGCCACTCGGTACCGCCGGAAGACAAGATGGGAGTTGTAAACCCGTCAGGAGGCCACATGAGAGGATAGGTGCCTGAAGGCGGCTCGGTGTAGGTGGTTCCGCTATTGATATTCAAAGTTGCTGCCATTTTCCAGGTACCGATCGATTCCCGATAACTGCCAAAACCAACTGCATCCAGTTGCGGATCGATGATTCCGATCCCGTGAAAAGGTTCTGACATCCAAAAAGCGATTGCATCATGGTCGGAAAACTGAGTATCGCTGCTGGCCATCAAATTGCCGTTCCCGGCTGCCGCATCTCCATCAGGGGTGAACCATGATTTATCAGCATCCTCGTGGTGCGCTATGATATCGTTTTTGACCATATAGCGGCTGTGTAGCCTACAGGCCTGATTCCAATTGGTATTTTCAGTAACAACAGCCAGCCCGCTCTGAACGCGCATTTCGTTAAGGTAATCGAGCCAGAAAATTGTTGCTGGTTCTGTTGGGATTATGGGAATCTCGGCCGCGGTTGGAGCAGGTTCGGAATTCGAATATAGTGACAGATATTTCTGTACAAAAGATGGAATTTGCAGGAGGCCTGGATCAATATACTCACCTAATAATAAAACCAAGAGCACAATCGCAATAATTAAAGAAAATATCCCAATTGGTGAACTTGTTCTAGCAGACTTCATTTCGTGGCTAACCGATCATCCATAATTATCTCCATTACTATGTACATAGCCGCAATGCGGCTTGCGTTCGCGCATCACCGTTCGTCCAGCTTGACTAGATCCCCGTCGAAGGTCCTCAATTCTCTCCAACACTGTCGACCTACCGCAACTTGGGAGACATCAATTCGTGCAGCAGTTCAGGCTCATCAAAATAGAATCCAATCATTAACAGACTGAATACAGTGTCCCCCTTTCTGGTGACCAATAAATTGCCCAACTTTTTACCATCCTTCTCAAAGTAGGCACTGTAGTTCTCATTTCCCAGCGTAAACAGCTCCGGGTTTTCGATTATCTCCACTTCACTATTGCCCAGGAATGCTCCAATCTTATAGGCTGAGATTCTATCCTCGAAGGCCGTGCTTGCCAGTTCAACTGACCCTAGAACTTCGGCCTCGGACTTAAGCCAAAGTATATCTGCATTGCTTGAGTCATTTTCTGAGTCATATTCGTATTCGATCTCTGTCGAACCGTCCAAGTTTCTCTTTACCTGGAAAGATTCAGCTTCCGAGGGATCATCAATTACGACCCCGTATTCTTCAAGTTCATTGACCGTGATAAGGAACTCCTTTTCATGGTCCTTAATATCTCTGGTAGTACAACCAAGGATCAGGAAACAGGAAATGATCAAGCAAAATAAAAGTAAGTAAGGAGTTGTTTTCGTCTTCATCGATTTATCATTCTCCATAAAGTATATTAATACAACTAAGCTTGTCACATCATCTAATGAGACAATTTCTCCGGGCTGAAGCAGGGGTTGTAATCGTGTCCCAGGATCAGGCGGTAATGCACTTGGCTGTTTTCATCGGGAATAACGGCCAGGTTGGCGGGCGCAAGCGTCAGGATATTTAGAATGCTGTTATTGCGGTTTGTGTCTGTATCGATGTTCAAATCGATCAGGGTGCTGTAGGTGTAATCGCGCCGATCTGCGGGGGAAGTTCTGGTTTCAAAGCCAGCATAATTTAGCCGAGAAGCGGCCAATTCATCCCAGCCATCAAAAGAGGTGCCATTCTGGATGTCGATAACCACTGATTGTCGTTCAACAGCACGCTGTGAGGGTGCCATGGCTTCCTGAAGCATTTGAGACATTGGGCCCTCGTTGGGTAACAGCACGTAGGCGCCACCGGGTGTGATCCAGGAAGTGACCAGCGGTGGGCGAATATAATAACTGCGAAAATCGGCGTTGGACAGTTGGGGCGCATATGGCACCAGTTGCAGCATTCCGGTCAACGTGATATCCGTCCGGACGATGCCTGTCAGGTCTTTGTACAGGGCCGGGATGCGTGTAATGGTATCGGTTTTCAATACTCGTGCATAGATGGAGCGCAATGTCTCCTGTTGACGACGGCCACGGTCAAAGTCGCTGGATTTCATGCGAGAGCGTGCGTACCACAGCGCCAGGTCGCCGTCCATGTGAACCACACCTGGCCCGACGGTATATAGCCACCAATTGTCTTCGATGTGCGGGTTATAGCTGGGATCGATCAAACGCCAATCGGTATAGGGGCAGGCGACCGGCACATCGATGCCTCCCAGGGTATCGATGATATGCTTGAAGCCTTCGAACTCAACCATGGCGGTGTGGTCGATTTGGATGCCCAGGTTATAGAGGATCGTCTCTTTGAGCAGGCCCGGTCCGCCGCCGGGATAGCCATAACTCTCGCCATGTTGGTAGGCTGTGTTGATGCGCTGGTTGCCCCAATTTGGAATATAGATCCACAGGTCACGTGGGATCGAGATCAAGGAGACCTGTCCCTCTTTTGGTCTAAGCATGGCGATGACCAATGTGTCTGTGCGGAACGAGCCGCCCGGACGCCGATCTGAGCCGATCAACAGGAAATTGACTGTTTCCTGGTCGTCCAGTGGCACGACGGGTGTCAGTTGCAGGTTCATATCCAGCGTGGGCAAGGGAGCCGGGCTGGGAAGCTCTGCAACGACCGGGTCCAGGGTGGCGGTAACCAGAATGACCGGGATGTTGGTAGGCGTGGGCTGAATTGTGCCGGTGGGTGTGGGGAAAACCGGCTGAAAAGGAGTAGGAGTCGGTCCCAACGCTGGCTGGAAGGGCGTGGCAGTGGGGCTGGGATTGGCGTTGGGGGTGACGAAGGTAAACGGAAGTGATGAAGCTGAAGGTTCCGAAGGCGCCGTCCCGCAAGCTGCTGCGAAAAGGGTCAATAAAGATAGATGAAAGAATAATGTTGTATGGTGGCGGAAAAATTTCATCAGTTCAGGCCCCGCTCAGGGAATATATCCCTGCGATTAGGGTGTCGAAGTTGAGGTAGGGAAAGAGGTGATTGTTGCGGTAGCAGTTGGCGTTGCGGTAGGAGGCGTGATAGTGTCCGTAGTTGTGGCTGTGGAGGTCGGTGTGGACGTGGGCGTGTACGTAATTGTTGGAAAGATTATTGAAACGAAAGTTAATGTAGGAGTGGCGCTTGCCAAGGGTGTGCGAGTGATGCTTACATTCGGCACCCACAGGGTTTGACCTACGCGAAGGTTGTATTGATTTGAAACGATACAGTTGGCATGTTGTAGCTCCGAGATACTGATACCATAAGCATGGCTGATGTTGAACATGGTGTTACCCGTTTTTACAGTGTATTGCACCCAACCCGAGGGATGGCCACAGGTGGAGGCTGTATTGATGGGCGGCGGGGGCACATAGAGAATCGAGTCGGGGTGCAGCTCAGTGGATGACAGGCAGTTTGCCTGCGATAATTCTTCAGATGTACTTTGATAGCGTGCGGCGATTGTCGCCAGCGTCTCTCCAGATTGTACCGAGACGGGGACCCAGTTTTGGGGAGGGGCACAGGATGGAGATGGCACAACGGTGTTGGTGGGTAAGGCAACAGGTAAGGGGGTCGCTGTGTCGAGCATGGGTATCTGGGTCGTAAGTTCTATGGGTGTGGGTATTAATTGAGGAACGTTATTTTCAGCCAGCGCCAAGGAGATGCCGCCAATGACCAATATAGCCGAGAAAGCGGCTAATAGCAGGCTACCCGCAACCTGGCGTAAAGTGTCAATATTATTATTCCCCATTTGACATAGGCAGCAACACGCTGAATGTAGAACCCACGTCTGGCTCGCTTTCCACCCAGATGCGCCCACTTTGGGCTTCGGTGAGTGTCTTGGCAATTGAGAGACCCACTCCAGTGTCGCCCACCCCTTGGATCAGAACGTTGTTTGCGCGATACAGCCGGGTAAAAACGCGCGGGATATCTTCGGAAGGAATACCGCCACCTGTATCGGTTACCTGCAAAAGGACATACTCTCCGCCAGCTTCGCTTTGTGTCTTTACCTTTAGTGTAATCGAACCCTCATCAGGTGAAACCGCACCTGCATTTTGCAATAGGTGAATCAAGATTTGTTGCAAGGCTTCCGGGTCAGCATAAATAGATTGGACAGTTTTAGGCAGGTCAAGGTGCAAAGTGATGTTTTTTTCCCGGATTTGGCTTTTGGTATACGACATGGCATTGTCAATAATGGAGTTAAGATCAGCGGGTTCAGGATTGAGTACGGTCAATCCAGTTTCCAGGTTTGTGACCTGGATGATATCATCGACCCGGCTTCCGATCCGTTCGGTGGCAGCTTTGATACGTTCTACAAATTTCCTTTGTAGTGAGCCCAGGATGCCGACCGATTCGCCCAGTAACAGATCGGTGTATCCGACAACGGAGGACAAAGGCTGGCGTAGGTCCTGTGAGATCGAGGCGATGACTTCTGTTTGCTCACTTGCGTTAGCGTTATCTGCAACCTGTTCAACTTGCACCAATTTCATGTTGGCTCCTGCTAGATCATTTTGCAATTGGGCTACCTGTTTCAGTGAGGCGCGCAACTCACTCTCCATTCGTTCAGTATCTTTATTTGCTTCGCTCCCCTTCGCTTGTAAGCCTGTGCGTAGTTCCTGATTTTCCCTTTGCAATTTTTCGATCGTCTTTTGCGATTCTTTTTGTACTACCAAAAGAGAAGTGATTTTTTCTTCTTGTTCAGGATTTTTCCCAGATTCTTTTTGCGCTTGTTGAAGTTGCTGCTGCAATTTCTTGTTTTGTGCATCCAATGTATTGAGTTGGTCCCGCGCGCTGTCCAGAACCATTTTGCTTTCCTGTTGCTGGTTCTCAATATCTGAAAAGCGCTCGCTGCGTTGAAGAATGGGAACCAGGGCCGTCGAAATATTGCTCAGGAAGGCCTGATCTTCGGCCCGCCAGGCGCGGTCAGAATATGGAGAGAGCACCAATATGCCACCCAGGGGTTCTTTATCAGGAGTCATGATTGGCACAGTCATCATATGACCGGGGTTGCTCAACCCAAGTAACTCACCTAATCCGCGCACGTCATTGGATGTGCTGCTGCCTGGCAATCGTAGCGGTCGCCCGCGCTGGATAGCGTTGGTAATCATTGGAATGTCCATGTTACTTGTGCTGGAGCCTTCCAAACCCTCTTCGCGGATCAAATCATAGCCGCTAGCAATCACAATTTGTTTTTTATTTTCAGTTAGGAAAATCAAGAAACACAGGTCAGCCAACATGGTCTGGGCGATGCCGCGTGTGATGGCTGCGCTGACCTTTTCCGAATCTGTTTCGGCTGCCAGCGCCAATAGGGCATGAAATGTTTTCGGATCGGGACCGGATAATCGTTGTTCTTCAACTGGCGCTTCCTTTTTGCCGCGCTTGGGTTGCATTTTGGTTTTTGGGAAGGGGAAGCGCTGTGGCAGCGTCATCAGGAAGGGATAAACGGCCATATAGGCAAAGCGAGCCACACCGGGATAATTTCCGCCTGCGCTTCCAAAGACGAGTTGTAGCGAATGTCCAAGAAAGGCTAGAATAAGAACGGCTAATCCGTTGCCCCAACTATCTGGACGCCTGATAAATAGCAGGGTGCCGCCGCCAGCAATAAAAACCAGGGAAACAGACTGCCAGATCACTTCTTGCAGGGTTGAGTTATACAAAGTGTCAGGCGATTGTGGCCAATCAAACAAACTCAACACCAGCCCTGTGAGAATAAACAGAGATATCAAGGCAGTTAATGCATCCACAGTGCGATTGGGTTCTGGGAATGACCATAGCCAGATAATCCAAACCAAACCGAACAATGTCATGGCTCGATCAAGGGGGGGCATGAATGCGGTCAGGTTTATGTACCCCCCCAAACCAATTCCGCTGAATGCAAACAGGATTGCCTGCGGTACCATCAATAGCGCCAACCCGAAAACCGTCCGCCGTGCTTGTGGAAATGCACTCACGCGCCAGTGAAAAAAGGCGGCTTGTAGTGCGCCAGCTATTGAGAAAACCAGCACTAGATGATAGAGCAGGTTTCCAGGGGAGTCTGCGAGCAGGGTGAATATGCTCATATCTGAAAAAGATTATACTGCTACTTGTAAAGAATCGGCGACGTTAGCGTTGGCTTCCGATCCTACAATTTCGATAGATTCATCTAATCTTGCCACTCCAGCTTGAACTCTCCAACTCTCACGGTTTCGCCTTCCATGATCCCCGATTCGCGCAAAGCCTCATCAATACCCAAGGCTTCCATAAGCTTTTGGAATCTGCGCACCGAGCCGTGATGTTCCCAGTAGGTCATGGCGGCGGCGCGCTCGATAGCCCTTCCGGAGATGCGCCAACTGGCATCATCTTCCCGACTGATGGAGAATTCGCGGGGATCTTCTTCCGGGCGGTAGACGGGCAAGGGTGCTTCGATCTCTTCGAGCGGGGGAGATTCTGCCAATGTGCCGGCGGCTTGTAGTAGCAACTCGCGCACGTTGGTACGCGCCAACGCAGAGATGGTCATTAGTGGGACACCGCGCGTTTTCATTTCCTTTGTGATCTCAGCCAACCGCTCCTTAACTTCGGGTTGGTCGATTTTATTTAATGCCACGATCTGCGGCTTTATATCAAGATTAGGATCGAAAAGCGAGAGTTCACTGTTGATCTGGCTGAAATCGGCAATTGGGTCAGGGGATAGTCCGTCGAGAATGTGGATCAGCACGCGGGTGCGCTGGATGTGGCGCAGAAATTCATGTCCCAGACCAATACCCTGACTGGCGCCTTCGATCAAGCCGGGGATATCGGCTAATACCACGGTCGTATCTTCATCAATATTGGCGACACCCAGATTGGGTTCCAAAGTAGTGAAGGGATAGGGGGCGATCTTAGGATTGGCGTTGGTAAGTACAGATAGGAGCGTTGATTTGCCTGCGTTGGGGACGCCGATTAGGCCAATATCGGCGATCAGTTTGAGTTCCAGTTTGAGACGTTTTTCTACGGCGGGCTCACCCTTTTCTGCAGTACGCGGTACCTGATTGGTAGAGCTTTTGAAATGTGTATTGCCACGTCCGCCGCGCCCGCCCTTGCAAACCATCAGGCTTTGGCCGGGTTGAGTCAAATCTCCCAGTAGGGCCGGCTCCCCTCTTTCCATAATTTCATAGACAACTGTACCAGGCGGGACGAACAGAACCCGGTCTTCACCGGATCGTCCGTACATTTTTTGTTTGGCGCCCGGTCGGCCGTCTTCGGCTACAAAGCGTTCCTTGTGACGAAAGTTGAGCGTGTTGAGTGTAGATCGCACTTCCAGGATGACATCCCCGCCTTTGCCGCCATCGCCGCCATCTGGTCCTCCATGTGGAACATATTTTTCCCTGCGGAAGTGTACGACGCCATCACCGCCTTTGCCGGATTTGGCGTGAATCTCTACCTGGTCGATGAACATGGTGCTATTATAAACGAGCCCCCACCCATCCTCCCCCAAATCCACTCAAGAAATTTGAAAAGTTTTCTTGATTTTCTATGCAGATTTAGGGGAGGTACCCAGATGAGGTAGAGGGGTCAATTAACCAGTTTCCAGGCTGCGGGTAGTGCCAAAGCAGCCAGGATCATTTTGATGGCATCCCCTATCAGGAAGGGCAGCACGCCCAGCGTCAACGCTTTTTGGATGCCAAATAGGATGGCCAACCAGCCGGTGCCAAAAACGTAGATGATCAACGTCCCGATCAGGAACGGGACCAACGAGGTGTGCAGGCTTCTTTCCAGGCCTCGTTTTGCCAGCAGACCGACGACATATGCCGCGCCAACGAACCCGACCAGGTAACCGAGCGTGGGCCCGGACATATATGCCAGCCCAGATGCGCCGCCGGCGAAGAATGGCAGGCCGAATGCACCCAAGGCTGAGTAGGTGACCAGCGAAGCGATACCACGCTTCGAGCCCAACGTTGCGCCGACCAGCAGCACGGCAAAGGTTTGGCCAGTAAGTGGCACAGGGGTAAATGGTAACGGTATTTTCACCTGCGCCAGCGCCGCAACGAACAATGCGCTTCCAGTAATCAGGAACAAGTCGCGCTGCCAGGCGGACGTGCGCGGGAAATAACGGGTGGATAGGGTAGGTACGAGAGTTGTCAAAACAGATTCTCCTTCACTTTTATAAAGAACACATTACTTATCGAAGCGTTTCAAACGAATTTCTTTACACTAAGATCCTATCCGTAAAATAAGAAGGGGCGCATCTGATGTAAGATTGTTTC
>CAZCPP010000149.1:0-9361 GCA_964500655.1 uncultured Anaerolineaceae bacterium
AAGAATGCCATCTTTCCGCTTATCCGTCAAACTATATTTGCTAAACTACTAGTAGGTTGAATTCACTTGGGGCTAGTGTCGCGAAGCGATAGTTGTAATAAACTATCTGGGCGAGGATGGAGAGCAGGCCAACTACGACCGCCCACGAGTAAGATATCTTTTTGATTTCCATGAACTTTCCTCCTTGAGTTTTACTAATTTTACTTGCTTTTCAGTGTATAGCCACTCCAATTTCAGGAGCTGATCATCGGTACTCAATACTGAAATACAAATAATTACTTGGTATTATTACATTTTTTTCTCTGACATTACTCATGAAAACTCAGGTTGTTTGTTATTTCGAGTCGATGATAGAATAAGTGCCGGTCGTGATGCTCTTCACGGGTTTAATTATGATATTCACGAACAGTAATCACACAATGATTTGATGGAGGAGGAACACATGAAGGCACTAGTGATAGGTGCGGCGGGGAAAATGGGCAGGGCGGTTGTTCATCATCTTGCCAAAGATCCGGACGTAACCGAGATCGGCATGCTGGACGCCCACCAGGAGGGATTGATATCCATTACTCAGCAGGATAAAAGCGGAAAACTAAAAGCACATCCTCTTGATGTTGGTGACAAGCAAAAACTAGAAGATCTCATGAAGAAATATGATGTTGGTGTGGCAACCCTGCCAAATCGTAAGGTCAGTTATCACACTATGCGGACGGCGATCAGTGCCGGTTTACACCTGGTCGATATGTTGGAGGAATACCATCGCCGGCCCGATAAGTATGAAACCGAGGGTTTTATAATTTCCGAGGATTTCAAGAGTTATGACGAATATGGAGAGTGGCTTCATGAAGAAGCTGTCAAAAATGATGTACTGATCCTGGATGGGATGGGATTTGCCCCGGGTCTAAGCAATATTACTTCTGCGCATGGGATGAGCTTGTTAGATAAAACACATACCGTATTTGCCAGGGTTGGGGGCATTCCAAACGTTGATTGTTATGAGAAACATCCCTTACGGTATATGACAACCTGGTCCCTGGAGCATGTCTTGCGAGAGTACAGTGTCAAGACACAAATATTGAAAGATGGGAAAGTTCTTGAAGTTCAGGCCTTGGTTGATAAGGAGAAATTCAGATTCAATAAGTTTGACATTGATGTAGATTTGGAATGTGCTGTTACCCCGGGAATGCCAAGCTTTATCTATACTTATCCTGATTTAACCCATTTTGCAGAAAAAACGGTACGCTGGCCCGGTCACTATGATGGAGTACATACATTAATGGAATGTGGCCTATTGGATGAAGCGCCTGTTGATTTTGATGGAGCGAAAATCTCCCCCAGAGAATTCCTTTTGAGTATGATCAATCCTCGTTTGGTTCCCCAGGAAGGTGAAGGTGACGTTTGTATTATGTACAATACCGTCATCGGTGAGAAAAATGGGAAGGCGCAAAAAGTTGAATACTTCATGTGGGAAGAAGCCAATGACGAATTCACTGCCATGGCCAGGGTAACCGGTTTCCCAGCTGCTATCGGCGCCAAAATGATCGGGATAGGGAAATTTGACCTTAGTGGAATTCGTGCACCCGAAGAATGTTTTACTGGTGAAAACTATCAATTCTTGTTAGATGAGTTGGATGCCTGCGATATAAAGATTGCAGAGGATGTTCGAACCATATAAACTATTGAAAGGATAGATTGATTCAAATGTCGAAATCATCTAAGAAATATAAGATTGTTTGGATGCCTGGAGATGGTATCGGGGTGGATGTATTAGATGCCACAAAAATTGTTTTAGATAAACTTCAACTGGAGGCAGAATATATTCACAGCGACATAGGCTGGGAGTTCTGGTGCAAGGAAGGCGATGCGCTGCCGCAACGTACTATCGACTTACTAAAAACCGTGGACGCAGCTATGTTCGGCGCGATTACCTCCAAACCGGTCAAGGATGCGGAGGAGGAATTGGTACCTGAGCTGAAAGGTAAAGGCTTGATCTACCGTTCACCTATAGTGCGTATGCGCCAGATGTTCGATCTATACATCTGCCTGCGTCCCTGCAAGGCCTATTCCGGGAACCCGCTAAATTACAAAGATGACATTGACCTGGTTGTCTTCCGCGAAAACACCGAAGACTTATACTCCGGCGTTGAGTTCACGCCGGTTCCGCAGGAGTTGGCTGAAATGCTGACCAAGCTCTCGAAGCCGTACGCTGCTTTTAAGGATGTGCCCTTAGATCAACTGGCAATTTCCAATAAGGTGATCACTCGCAAAGGCTCGGAGCGTATCATCCGCGCGGCTTTCGACTTTGCCCGTAAACATAACCGTAAGAAAGTGACTGTGATTCACAAAGCCAATGTAGTTCGCGCAACCGAGGGTATGTTCTTGGATATTGCCAAGGAAGTCCATAAGGATTATTCCGATATCGAGATGGACGATGCCAACGTTGACGCCATCTGCATGTGGTTGTTGAAGAACCCCGAAAACTACGACGTGTTGGTGGCCACCAACATGTTTGGGGATATCATCTCTGACCTGGCGGCTCAAATGGTGGGCGGCTTGGGATTTGGTTGCTCAGGTAACATCGGAGAGAAACTGGGCGTCTTTGAGCCCAGCCATGGCTCGGCGCCGAAGTATGCCGGCCAGTACAAAGTCAATCCGATTGCAACGATCTTGTCAGCCAAAATGATGCTTGAAACGCTGGGTGAGGACGATAAAGCAGCCGCAGTGCAGCAGGCGACCACCGAGGTCATCAAGGAAGGGGTAGTTCGTACCTATGACATGGGCGGTTCGAACTCGACCCTGGAATTGGGTGAGGCCATCGCGGCGAAACTGTAATACTAACATTTTGATAGAGTAGCAATTGAACTAACGTTCATTCGGTTGAGTTTCTTATGGACAAAATATATATTCACGAAGTTGGTCCGCGGGATGGTTTGCAGGTGGAAACGACCTCTGTCCCGATGGAAGAGAAGATCGTTTGGATTGATGGTCTATTCAAATCGGGCATAGACATCATTCAACTCGGATCGTTCGTCCACCCGAAAAAAGTACCGCAGATGGCGGATTCTGATGCGCTTTTCAAACATTTCTCAGAGTCCGGGAAAAAGCCTGAAAGCGTGACCCTCTCCGGTCTGGTCTTGAACGAAAAAGGACTGGAGCGCGGTTTGGCATGCGGGGTGGAGATGTTCTGCATGGGTGTCTCGGCCAGCAAGACACATAGTCAAAAGAATACTGGCATGCAGCCTGCCGAGGCGCAAAAGCGAATCGTAAAAATGGCACAGGAAGCCCTTGTCGCCGGGAAAAAAGTGCAAGCCTCAGTGCAATCGGCTTTTGGGTGTGGCTTTGAAGGTTTGATCCCAGAGGACGCTGTCCTGGACATCGTCAAAGCATATCTCGATTCCGGTATCCGTAACATCAGCCTGGCAGATACAGCTGGGCACGCCCAACCAACACAAGTCGAAGACCTATTTGGAGCGATTCGCCAACTTGACCCAAAGGTGGAACTGGCTGCCCATTTCCACAACACCTACGGGCTTGGGCTGGCGAATTGCTACGCGGCCTTGAAGAGCGGTGTGACATACTTCGAGTCTGCGTTCGGCGGATTGGGCGGTTGTCCGTTCACCAAAGTGCCGGCCGGGAATGTCAGCACGGAAGACCTGGTTCACTCGCTCCAACGCACGGGTCTGCGCAAGGATATTAAACTGGATATTTTATTGGACATAGCCCGTCAGGTTAGCACTTTTTTTGAACGTGAATTACCTGGCTTCATTTTGAAATCTGGTTCGATTGTAGACTTTCAGGGAAAGGCAATTTAACCAGTCCTGTTGTGGATAAATTTTATTAATAATTGCTCTGGCTGGATCAGGAGGCAAGGCATGAAATTACTTGAAGGTATCCGTGTTCTGGATATGACCAACGTTCTCTCCGGACCGTTTGCCACGCTGCATCTCTCGTTATTAGGTGCAGAAGTCATCAAAATCGAAAATCCCAAGGGCGGCGACCTGGCCCGAAAATTAGGCAATGTACCTAAATATAACCAGGAATTGATGGGTACCAGTTTTCTGGCCCAGAATGCAAACAAAAAATCCCTGACACTCAACTTGAAAGCTGAGGAAGGTAAAGAGATCTTCCGCAAGCTGGTTAAGACAGCTGATGTGGTGGTAGAGAACTTCCGCCCCGGGGTAACGGCTCGGCTGGGCTTAGCGCATGAAGACTTGTGCAAAATTAACCCTAAGCTGATCTATTGTGCCATCTCCGGTTTTGGACAGACCGGCCCGGACGCGTTCAAGCCGGCTTACGATCAAATTATTCAGGGTTTATCGGGTGTGATGGCTATCAATGGCGACGAACGCCTGAACCCGCTGAGGACTGGTATCCCGGTCTGTGACACGGTTGGTGGCATGAACGCTGCCTTTGCAGTCATGGCAGCCCTGTACTACCGTGAACGCACCGGCGAAGGCCAATTCATCGACATTGCTCTGCTGGATTCGATCATGCCGCTGATGGGCTGGGTGGCGGCCAATCTGTTGATTGGCGGGCAGCAACCTGTATTGCTGGGCAACGATAACTTTACTGCCGCGCCCTCAGGAATGTTCAAAACTAAGGACGGCTATATAAACATCTCTGCCAATCAGCAGCAACAATGGGAAAATCTGACAGACGAACTGGGTGTACCCGAACTAAAAACGGATTCACGCTTTCAGGAACGCGACACTCGAAAAGACAACCGTTTCCTTTTGACTCCCTTATTGGAAACCAAACTGACACAGCAAACCACCGCCCATTGGGTGGAGACCCTCAATGCTAAAGGCATCCCTTCCGGGGATGTGCTCAGCCTGGAAGATGCGCTAACTTCCGAGCAAGCCAAACATCGTCAGGTTATTGAAGAGGTCGAGACCCCGGGAGTTGGTGTGGTCAAGATTTTTAATATGACGGCTAAATTTTCTAAAACCCCGGCTGAGATTACCAGTCCACCACCGCGCTTTTCAGAACATACTGCTGAAATCTTGGCTGAATTGAATTACACGGAAGCGGAGATTCAAGAATTGAAAGAGAAAGCCGCTATTTAAGCAAATCGTTGCAAGCGGCACTCATTACCGATGAGGTAATCTAAGGAGCAAAAATATGGGCATGACAATGGTTGAAAAAATCCTGGCGCGGGCCACTGAACAAACCAGCGTAAAGGCTGGGGATGTAATCGAGCCAAAAGTGGACCTGGCGATGTCGCATGAGAATGGCGCCCTGGTGCTTAACCAATTTCTTGAAATTTACAAAGGAACCAACCTGGAAGCCAAGGTCTGGGACTCATCGAAGATCGCGATCATCTTCGACCACCGCGTTCCGGCAGAGAGTGCAAAGACTGCCACCAATCAGAAGATCTTGCGTGAGTTTGTCGAGAAGCAGGGGATCAAAAAATTCCACGATATTCGCGGTGACGAAGGCGGGATTTGCCACCAGATTTTGCCTGAAAATGGATACGTCCGACCGGGCTGTGTGGTGGTTGGCACGGACAGCCACACTACCAGCCATGGCGCGCTGGGTGCTTTCTCGTTTGGAATCGGCGCGACCGAGATGGCCTCCGTCTGGGCCTTGGGTACAGTATTGAATGTAGAAGTACCGGGGACAATCAAGGTAATAGTCACGGGCAAATTCCCCAAGCACGTACTGCCGAAAGATTTGATCTTGTACCTGATAGGGAAAATTTCCGCTGAGGGCGCCAACTTCAAGGTGATTGAATATCATGGTGAAGCTATGCATGATATGCCCACATCTGGCCGCTTGACGGTATGCAATATGTCTGTTGAGGCTGGTGCGACATCGGGCATCGTTCCGCCGGACGAGGAAACGCTGCGTTATCTCAAAGATGTAGCTGGTGTAAAGGAAACAGTAGCAACTTTAAGTCCAGATTCTGACGCGGTTTACGATCAGGTGATCGAGATCGACGCTTCCAAGCTGGAACCGCAAATTGCCTGTCCGCATACTGTTGACAATGTCAAACTAGTTAGCGAGATTATCGGCACCCCAGTCCAGCAGATCGTGATTGGCTCTTGTACCAACGGGCGGCTGGACGATATCGAGACGGCTGCCAAAATCCTCAAGGGAAAAAAGGTGGCTCGCAACGTGCGCATGCTGATCTTCCCGGCCTCGGGACGGATTTTCCGCGAGGCGATTGCCAAGGGCTACGTCGCCACCTTGATGGAAAGCGGGGCAGTCGTGGCTAACTCCGGCTGCGGACCCTGCCTGGGCATCCACCAGGGCGCGCTGGGTGATGGGGAGGCTGCGCTATCAACCACTAACCGCAATTTCAAGGGCCGTATGGGTAATCCCAACGCAGAAGTCTACTTATGCTCGCCAGCAGTAGCAGCTGCCAGCGCCCTGACCGGTGTAATCAGCGACCCCCGGAAGGAAGGTTAACATGGCAAACGTCGTTTTAAAACTGGGCGATGACATCTCTACCGACATCATCTACCCCGGTCGTTTTATGGCTACTGTTTTACCAACCGAAACCCCGCAATACACTTTTGCTGACGATACAGAATTCAACACCAGGCTGAACCAGGGTGAGATCCCGGATGGGAGCATTATTGTGGGAGGGGATAATTTTGGCTGCGGATCCTCGCGCGAACAAGCCGCTTCTTGCCTGAAGGGTTCGAACCTGGTGGTGGTAGCCCGCCACTTCGCACGCATTTTCCTGCAGAACTCAATTAACCTGGGCTTGCAAGTAGTCATCTGCCCGGAGATCGAGGCAAACGAGGGGGACGAATTGGAAATCAGCGCTGACAGGGTTATCAACCTTACCAGTGAAGAAGCCTTTGAGGTGATTCCTTTACCCAAGACACGCCAGGCGATCATAGACTCAGGTGGTCTGGTTTCATACACTTGCCAGCGGTTGTTGCAGGGAAAGAAAAGATAGTTGGGACAGCTTACCCAAGAAGTGAAGGTTCCCGTCTGGCAGACTGCGTAAGCAAAAATATCGTCAAGATATTATTTCATCCTTGGCCAGGATGGTTACCCCGCCCGCTCTGGACAGTTCGCGCATTTTGACCTCTGTTTAAGTAGATACATATGAAGTTCGATTGTAGAGTAAATGTGTAAGGTAGATCATGATGATGGGTGTAGTGACTATGAATAAAAGAAGGATTACATTTGTTTTTGTAAGTTTGCTCATAGCAGCGTGTGGAATAATCCCTACCAGTCTGCCTGCCACAGATATCTCTGTGACGGATATCCCGACTGTAAAAAAAACTGAGACAGATGTGCCTCCATCCGCGCTGGAAATTATGCCACCAAATACATTTGGCACAGTGGATGCCAATACACTGACAGACAAGGTGATCTTTGGATACCAGGGGTGGTTTGGATGCCCGGGAGATGGTTCACAGGTAGATAATTGGATCCATTGGTATCGCGGACCTGCCAGCATCAGCAACCTGACGATCGATTACTGGCCGGATACATCCGAGCTAACCGAAGATGAATTATGCCCAACCGGAATGGTAGATACCCAAGGGAATCCCATCTATGCATTCTCATCTTACAACCCGCTGACGGTGATGCGCCATTTTTATTGGATGGCCGAGTATGGCATTGACGGGGTTGAACTGCAGCGCTTTGCCACAGAACTGATGTATCCTGAAGGGGAGGATGTTCGCAATCAGGTCACCAAAAATGTTAAAGCTGCCGCGGAAGTCTATGGGCGTTTCTTTTACATCCAGTATGACGGAGTGGAAAAGCATACGCTGAGTAAGATCAAGCAGGATTGGAAATATCTGGTTGACACACATAAATTGACGGAAAGTCCGCAGTACATGCATCACAAAGGACTACCCTTGGTCGGTATCTTTGGACTAGGTTTTGAAGGTCGTGATGTCACCCCAACTGAAGCTCTTGATCTGATTAATTTCTTCCAGGAAAATCCTGAGTCTAAATATCGTGCCCGTGTATTGGGCGGTGTGCCGTTCTTCTGGCGGACTTTGTTTGGAGATTCCAGCGGTGATCCGGCCTGGGCCGGGGTTTACCGATCATTCGATATTATCAGCCCCTGGGCTGTAGGGCGCATATATGATAAAACCAGTGCGGATTCCTTTTTACAGCAAGAGATCATGCCTGACCTAGCTGAGACGCGCTCGCTGGGAATCGACTATATGCCGGTCATCTATCCTGGTTTTTCCTGGAGCAACCTCTTCCCCGGAGACCCGTATAATCAGATTCCACGTAATGGAGGTTCTTTTTACTGGAAGCAGGCCTATAACCTGATCGATGTGGGAGTGGATATGATCTACGTCGCCATGTTCGATGAGGTCGATGAAGGGACGGCCATGTTCAAAATGGTCGAGACTGCTGAAGAGTTGCCAGTTGGGGAGGTGTTTGTGCCATTAAATATTGATGGCTACGACCTGCCCAATGACTGGTATCTGCACTTGGGAGGCCAAACGGGCGCAATGTTGCGCGGAGAGATCCCACTATCCCCTGAAATTCCCGAGTTGAAAGATTATTATTCCAGCGAGGATTTGCTGCTCAAGCTGGAGATTATTTCGGGCGCGGATTGGACCAGCCTGGAAATCCTGAATTCGGAGATCCTTCGTAGAACTGAGATCACGTCTGTAGAGGGTGCGTTTACGAATTACAGTGCTGCCCCTGATTTCATCGCGATGAACCAATCGCTCGGAGATGCTCAAGCCGGAAGAACAATCACATTACAGGTTGATTTAGTGATCGATACAACTGTGGATACAGATAAACTTGAAGTAATTTTTAAAAAGGGCAACCTGAATACTGCTACGTTGAGATTTTACAAAGTGGAAAATGGTGGGAAGGTTCTCATTCAGGAAGTCAGTCATTCCCTGACAAGTGGTGATGGCAGCGGACAAAATCCCCTTCGATTTTCAGTTCCCCTGGATAGCACGCGATGAATTCGTAAGTTATTCCCCCCACGTACTATACGGGGATAACGGGAATCACCTGTGGCCGCCCTCACAATTGCATCAAGAGCCAATCCAGAGATTGGCGCTTCATGGATAGGGATATGCCCTGTATTTCTCCCTTTCTGTGTCACGAATCTGCAATCTACCTTTCAAAAGCGTAGATAATTTATAAATTAAGTCATGTTAGGATATTTTTGTCTGAAGCTATAGGGCATAATATCCCGAAATAGATTTAATGCCACAGCTACGACTAACTATAAACACACTTATAAACAAAAATGCTGTGACAAGCGAAGTAAAGCAAGCCTAGTAGCGACAGATCTTCCCCTCCCCTTGCCCTCCCCTGAATGGGGAGGGCATGTGTTATTAACAAATAAACCTTGCGGGCTCTCTGGTAGTTAGCAAGGTCGCCCCCATATCTGGGGGGTAGTACAATTGGT
>CAZCPP010000150.1:0-9344 GCA_964500655.1 uncultured Anaerolineaceae bacterium
CTTCAATATTTCACTTTGCATCTATAGATGAAAGCAAACTGTCCGGTAGCTAGATGTAAGAATTCCTTAATACATTCAATCTGATATCTTTAGTAGAATTGCATCAATGATTAGGATAAAGGAGATTTATGAATAATCGAGCATTCTTAATTGTTAGTTTTTTGATCGTGCTAATGCTGTCAAGTTGTGCTCCGGGTGAAGTTTTCACCCCAGCAATAACTGAATTGCCTGCCCAACCTGAAGTGCTGTTGACGGAAGAATCATCAGTTCCAATTATTGTTGAAACACAGTTTCCAGTTGTAGCGACTGAAGTTGCACCCACTGAGACGCCTATTGAAGAACCTCCAGTAGCGGTGACTTCTCGTGGGAATAGCTTGGAAGCAAGCGCCCCTTCGACTTTTTCCATGGCATCCGGAAAGTTGCAGTTGGTGGAATTCTTTGCCTACTGGTGACCAACTTGCCGTAATATGGCGCCCATCGTGCATGGGCTCGAAGCACAATATGCTGGCAAGATCAAATTTGTTTATCTTGACATCGATGATCCTGGGAACGCACAGGTCAAACGCGATTTTGGTTTTCGCTACCAACCGGAGTTTTACTTGATTGACGGACAAGGAAATCTATTACAGAAGTGGGTAGGATCAGTTCCGCCCGAGCAGTTTGAAGCGGTGTTTGCACAATACATTCAGTGAGGAATTACGCAAACTGAAAGATAAAAAATAAACAGAGCGACTTCTGATCAGGCGCCTGTTTCTATACTTGCTTTAACGCATTAAATTAATGATGTGGTTTTTCGTGTATCCATTTCCGCCCATCATTTGAGAGCAGTAATTCGGCATCAGCAGGACCCCAACTGCCGGGATCGTACTGTGCAAGCGCGGGAGTCTGATGACTCTCCCAGGCATTTATGATCGGGTCGATTAGTCCCCAGGCCGTTTCAACTTCATCTGCACGAGTGAACAATGAAGCATCTCCCTGCAGGGTATCGAGTAGCAGGCGCTCATAGGCTTCAGGAATGGCGGCCTTGCCAAAGACATCTGCGTAATGAAACTCCATATCCACGGAACGCATATCGGCCACCGAGTCAGGAGCTTTAGCCTCGAAGCGCAAGTGCATGCCCTCGTCGGGCTGCAAGTATAAAATCAGCATGTTAGGTGTGATGGGGCGATCAGCCGGTATAGGAAACATTAAATGTGGCGGTTGCTTGAATTGGATGATAATTTGGGTTGATTTTTCTGCCAACGCTTTCCCTGATCGAAGGTAAAAAGGAACACCCTTCCAGCGCCAATTATCGATGAAGAAACGCAGAGCAGCGTATGTCGGAGTTACCGAATCCAAGCCCACCCCCTTTGTCCTACAGTACCCGTCGTATTGTGCGCGTACGGTTTCGTCAGCTATTTCATTTGGGGTTATCGGGTTAACTGATCGCAACACTTTGACCTTCTCATTGCGCAATGCGGTGGCATTAAACGAATATGGCGGTTCCATAGCTACCAACGTCAGCAATTGCAACAGGTGATTTTGAAACATATCACGAAGCACACCCACACCATCATAATAGCCAGCCCGATGATCAACATCGACTTTTTCTGAGACCGTAATTTGCACATGATCGATGAAATTGCGATTCCAGAGCGGCTCGAAAATTGTATTGGCAAAGCGGAACATTAATAAATTTTGGACAGTTTCCTTGCCCAGATAATGATCAATTCGATACACCTGATCTTCATGCAGCACATTGTGGATCTGCTCGTTGAGTGCCTGGGCGGAAGCAAGATCAGTGCCAAACGGTTTTTCGATCACTACTCGTCGCCAGCCTTCATCTTCAATAACTTGATTTGTTTGCCCCAGCAACTTGATGATTTTCGGAAAAAGAACCGGTGGGGTAGCCATATAAAATAACCGATTTGCTGGACCGTCTTCCCAAGAAGAGAGATGACTTTCCATGCTTTTATAGCACCCCAAGTCTTGAATATTACCGCTTTGGTAGGTCAGTTGTTGGGCGAACGAATCCCAATCAGATTTATCAAACTCATAAGTTGCGAATTCATCCACACCGGATTGCAGCCGCGATCGAAATTCTTGATCACTATATGATGTGCCACTGTAACCGAAAACTCGGAATTTCTTCGGTAACCGCTCTTTGAGATATAGATTGAACAACGATGGGATAAGTTTCCGCCGTGTTAAATCGCCAGAGGCGCCAAAAATAATAATAGACGTAGGAATTGATTTGCTCATAAATATCCCTTCAGAGAATCACTATTATAAAAGTTGAGACATGAAAAAAATCAATCTTGGATTGCAGTAGATCATTCAGCTTTTTTTTATCGCGTGTCCACCAAATTGGTTGCGTAAGGCTGAGAGCATTCGAGCGCTGTAATTTTCTTCATCGCGGCTAGCGAAGCGCATTTGCAATGCCAAGGTGATGATCGGGGCAGGTACATCCAGATCAATTGACTCAAACACCGTCCAGCGGCCCTCACCAGAATCAGAAACCCAGGGTTTGATATCTTTCAAATCCTGGTCGTCTGCCAGTGCACGCTCGGCCAAGTCTAACAGCCATGAACGGACCACACTGCCATGCTGCCAAATCTGGGAAATCTGGTGTAGATTTAATCCAAATTCTTCCTTGGATTTCAGGATGTTGAAACCTTCTGCATAAGCTTGCATCATGCCATACTCGATGCCATTGTGCACCATTTTGACATAATGACCAGCGCCATTCGTGCCGACATACCCCCAGCCTTTATCTGCAGCGGGGGCCAGAGTTTCGAATATCGGTCGCAATTTTTCTACCACTTCTTGTACCCCTCCGACCATCATGCTGTAGCCTTCTTCCAATCCCCACACACCGCCGCTTGTGCCACAGTCAACGAAGTCGATCCCTTTTGTCGCAAGTAATACGCCACGTAAAATGGTATCTTTATAGTTCGAATTTCCACCATCAATAACCACATCACCCTTATCGAGTAAGTTGGAGAGGCTTTCAACAGTCGATGCAGTGATCTCACCAGCCGGCACCATCATCCATAGAACGCGCGGAGTAGGTAGACTCTGTTTCAATTCATCTAACGTGCGCGCTCCTTTGGCACCCTCTTTTTCAGCGGCTTGAATAGCGGTATCGTTGATATCGAAAGCGACCACATTATGACCCCCGCGCTGCAATCGTGTCGCCATGTTCAAACCCATTTTCCCCAATCCTATCATCCCAATATCCATATCATTCTCCTAACATCAACTTTGGTCTTTAATTAATTGCTGCGCAACGGCTGGTAAGCGGGAAGCATCATCAACGATCCAGCGAGGATCGAGGCTGCTGTGCTCACTAACAACCTGCTTCGTGAGTGGTGTAGTGACTGCGATGCAATGCATCTGTGCGGCTAAAGCAGCCCGCACACCTCCAGGCGAATCTTCGATCACAAGGCAATTTTCCGGCTGAACTTCCAGTTCTTCTGCAACCAACAAGTAAATTTCAGGGTTTGGTTTAGCGCGCTCAACGTCATCCCGTGAAGCGACGAAATCAAACGCTGCCTGCAAATTCAATATATACAGGATACGGGAAACTTGTTGGCAATACGACATCGTCGCCAAGCCGACTTTGCACTTCGTTCGTCTGGCTTCTTCCAATAACGCCAAATTATGTGGCCAGACGTTGGCGCGCACGATTTCAGGATCGGCAACCATCTCCCGATAAAGCTGTAGCCGAAGTTGGGTGTAGGCCTGCCAGGGCGTACTGACCCCGAATTCGCCCATATGCCGGCTAGCAGGTTCTTCTAGGGCAAAGCGATTTAGCAAGGTTCTTGAAACCTCGCGTCGGGAAAGACCGACTACATCCTTGAAGGCTTCTGAAACCTGCTCAAGTTTTAATTCGGGTTTCAGTTTTATCGCAGCTTGCGCATAGGCTAGAGATTTTAATTTCTCGGTCTGGACGAGGGTGCCATCCAGGTCGAAAATCATGGCGCGAATCAAGTTGTGCTCCTTTCGTCGAGTTTGCTAGCTGCGGCTTGATCCACAAACCAGGTTAGGATGCCCTCGGTTGGGCGTATGCGTTGAGCAGGCAATTTCATAGGGTTATAGTCCCCATTTAGGACGCGCGCAAGCACAGCAGACTTACTCACGCCGCTCACCAGGAAAATAACATGCTTGGCAGTGTTGAAAACAGTCGGTGTAAGGGTGACACGCTGTGCAGGGCGACCTTGGTAATCGGCTGTCACTGCTATTGTAGGTGTGGATACATCGACGGGTGAGCCAGGGAAGAGCGAAGCCGTGTGTCCGTCTGCGCCCATACCGAGTAAAACCAAATCAAAGCGCGGCCAATCGAGTGGCGGGGTAGCGAATTGCTTTAGGGATTTGGTATAGGCTTTCGCAGCCTCAGCAGGCTCGAGCTCGCCCTTGATGCGCAGAATATTTTCCTTCGGAATAGGTACCTGGCTCAGAAATACATCCATGGCTTGCCGGTAATTACTACTTGGATCGTCTGGAGGGACACAGCGCTCATCACCCCAGAAAACAAACGAATTTTGCCAGTCTACCTTATTGCGAAATGGATCTTTTGCCAGCATACGATATAGACCAGCAGGGGTGCCGCCCCCGGAGAGTGCTACTTTAAAACACCCTCGCTCATGAATAGCTTCCGTTGCCAACTTGATAATTAAATTCGTTGCCGCACGATTCTGCCCATCGCCATCATTGAATAAACGAACATCTGCATTCAGGTTTCTCATTTGGATCCTTACACAGTCACTTATATTGTATAACATCACGGATTGACTCGAATATTCTGACGCGTTTGAACTACAATACCTGACATGCCAACTCTCGACCTTGACAAACTCAAAGCGCATCGCTCCCGCACCTATAACCTGCCTCCGCACAAAGCGCTGACCTCGCCAGCCCAGGCATTGAAATACGTGGACCAGCGCGGAATTATTTACTTCTGGCCTATCAAAGGGGTTGACTTCCCCAGTCTGTGGACAGCTGTGGCTGGCGATCGGCCTGTTCCAAACAAGCACGATGATCCCGGTCATGTGACTTGGGGTTGGAAGGACGATGCCCTCGACAAACGCCAATGGTATTACGCTAAAGTATTGCGCCGTAAAGCGACCATGATCTCGTTGGAGATCGCCCCTTACTTTTATGCCCTGACCGAGAATTATGGCGACTACAAAGAAGATTATCTCATCCCATACGAAGAGGGTCGTCTTCCGCAGGGCGCGAAGCAGGTGTATGAAACTATCCTGGATAATGGCCCTTTGCACACCATCGATCTACGCCGGATGGCGCGCATGAGTAATGCCAAGGATTCTGAATTCAATAAAGCCCTGGAGATCTTACAGGCAGATTTCAAGATCTTGCCGATTGGGGTCGCAAAAGTCGGCTCCTGGAATTATGCCTTTACTTATGAGATTGCGGCACGTTATTGGCCGGATTTACCGGAAAAAGCGCGTTATATTAACGAAGCTGAAGCCAGGTCGAAGCTGCTGGATTTATATTTCCATTCTGTGGGGGCGGTACAATTAAGGGAAGTGAAAAAATTGTTCCAATGGGAGGCCGCGCTGATCGAGCGGACGCTAAAGCAGCTGGTAGATACAGGGAAGGTTGTAGATAAGGTAACGCGAGAGGACAAGCCCCAAAGCGGGGGTCAGGCGAGTGCGTGGTTGGCGTTGGAGGAATTAATTTAGACCACGTAATGCTCGTTTGGATGTTCTGCGAAGTATCGATCTCTTCTGTCGACCAGGACAGTGACTATTTTTGAACCTTTTTTCAGCCTCTTTGCCATTTGAAGGGCCGCAAACACATTGGCGCCAGAAGACATTCCGCAAAATAGCCCCTCTTCTTTGCATAACCGATCAGCCATGTTTTTGGCATCCTCGTTGCTAATCGTGAGCTCGTGATCCATGATCTTGCGATCAAGAATATTCTCAATTAGAAATCTCAACTTTGGCACGCCGAAACGATCTAGGGATTCGTGAACTGCGCGCGAGCGCACCCATTCGATGCGCGGGTCATCGCTGGGCACTACACCGGTAACCACTAAATCCGGATTGGTTTTTTTCAGGGTTTCAGCCACACCCAATAGTGTTCCACCTGTACCCACGGAAGCGACCCAGGCGTCGACCTTGCCATCCATTTGTTTTAGAATTTCTTGCCCGGTACCATCTCGATGTGCCGATGTGTTATCCGGGTTGCATAATTGATTAGCCCACCAAACTGAAGGATCGTTCTGATCCAGATCGTAGCACTGTTTCATTCGGATGGCAACGAAAGCAGCCGCTCTGTCAACCGCATTCAACTCATCAAAGTTATCGATATGATCCCCCAAATCAATGCGTGTTACATAACAACCATATAATCGGGCGATCCTGATCCGATCAGATGGATCATACGAACTTGAAAGTTGTGCCGGTAAGAATAATTGCACTTTATAATCTTTCACAGCTCCTACAAAGGCCAGTGCAGGGCCAGTGTTTCCTGTAGATTGATCGACGATCGTTCCGCCTGTTTTTAACTTACCACTTTTTTCGGCTTCTTCGATCATGCGAAGCGCCATGCGATCTTTAATACTTCCCCCGGGATTCATGAATTCACATTTGACGAAGATATCTATATCGGGTGATTCAATGATGCGATTTAGTTTTAAGAGCGGCGTGTTGCCAATTTGTCCCAGAATATTCATAAGCTAAACCCTTTGAGCTACGCGGAATGATACACTCTTATATCGCCAAAGTATTTACTTCTTTGCAGAAGCGGGGTGTTTCATCTTCATATAAACCCCGCCTTTTTCAAGTTCATCAAGCATTTAATGCAATCGTTTCTCTTTGGTTTCCTGGCGTTTGACTCGGGTGATCCAGCCGAGGTAATCGTTTTGTTGATAGGCCGGGCGCTGATAAAAATCATTCGTCAGACCTCGTTCGTCTAGAGCTCGCCGGACGAATTCGGGCATTGGATTGCGCGAGCGCTGTAGTTTTGAATAATCAGTACTCATTATTGCTGGCCAAAAGTCAATTCATTTACCCAGAACTGATAAAGAGCCTATCAGTGGAACTCCGCAAGTTGCCAGCCTTTTGCGGCTTTGATGTCCATTGGGAATCAGGCAACAATCGGTGCCTATAGCAGAAGCGACTTCAGCGTCATGGATGGTGTCACCAACTAATAGGATTTGGGACTGAAGCAGGTTGGAGTAGGCGATGAAGTTTTTTCCCTGTTCAACCTTGCTAGTCGCATGATGATTATCGAGTCCATCAACGGTCATAAAGGTTCGGCTTAATCCGTATTCTTCAAGTGCCTGTTTCAGGTAACTTTTTTTGCTAGCAGATAAGACAGATTGTGTCAGCCCCAGTTGAGATACGGTCGCCAGCGTTTCAGGTGCAGCATGCATCAGGCTACATTCACTACGCCGATCTTCATACTGGCTGATGAACTCGGTGCTGATAGTTTCAAACGGCTCGCGCTCAAAGTCGAAACCGAGCTTTTGGTAATAATCTTGCACTGGAAAAGTGAATGCTTCTCGATATCCGTCACGTGAGACTGGAGCCAGGTTACGTTTTGCAAGCATGGCATTGATAATTTCGACGCACAGCCAAACGTCATCTAGCAGGGTGCCATTCCAATCCCATATAATGTGTTTATAGTTTAGGATATCCATTTACTCTTCTCATTGGGCAGTATAGAGCACAAGCGATAAGATGTCAATTTTAATTCCCAAATGTAGTCAGAAACATGACGATCAAGATAACACTGCTGAGACCAATGACCAGCTTCTTGTGGTGTCTTAATTCTTGGCGAACGATCCAGAGTGGGAAAAAAGTAAGTGGTATATATACCATAATCGCTAGAGGGATCCCGAATAAAAGAGCTGGGAAGGTCATTAGAAGCGGGTTTCTGGTGAAGATAACTTCAACGATAAAAATGGAGACCAGGGTCGCCAGAATTAGGCGCTGTTCGCTCCAGCCTCGATTGAAGATCAGGAAGGTAAATATCAAGGGATATCCCAAGTAAAATAGCAGAAGCGTCCCTCCATATGTCTCAAAATAGCTAATCCGAAACCCGCCTGCGGTCCCAAAATCTACAAAAACCCAGAGCAGGAAGGACAGCAGAAAGTATTTCCAGGATTTAGGGAGTGCAATTCCTCGTTTCATAAAAATCATCCATTTTGACCTGCGATATGTTTTCTATTCCTCGATAGCCTCTAGCAAGCGCTCGATCAGCCACAGGTCGTAAAGCCACATATTTTGCCCTGTGGATTCGCGCTCGATTGCGATCCCATCTGAATTCCCTGTCACCCGGACGCCCTTCCAGCGCTTGGCTTTGCGCAAGCCCCTTAACGCCCCTATTACGACCTGGGGAGCGCCCTTTTCGGTGACAAGTTTGCCGACCTGGGATTGGATCTCGAATGAGGGTGTTTCAGCCCGCACCAGGGTGTAACTTCGCTTGCCAGCCATTTCGATTTGAACCCTTCGACCTAGTCGCCTTCCACTCATCACGGATAGGGTATTATGTCGGACTTCTTTGCCAGTGCCAATCATTTTCAAGAGATGTAAATCAAGTGATGGTAAATCTTTGATTGAAAGACCCAACGGTGCCAGATATCCTGCTTCACCCCCCTTGATCGTTATGCTTAACAAGAAGGGTGTACCAACGGACATTAAGAGAGCTATTACTATTACCCCAGGTGCCCAGACCCTTAAAACGTAATCAACAGGCAAGCTCTCTTGGAATAATATCCAGACCCAGAAATTCCCCAATATCCATAACACCAACAAGTTTGCCATCCCATACCAAAGCAGCAACGGGAAACGGCCTGATTTTTGTGCTTTCAGGATTTCATCTACGTCCCCGCCATAAAGAGACATACTTCGATGCAAGCGGCTCCAACTTTTTAATGCGCTGATATCAGGTGCGCTTACTGGTCGTACGCGTAGTGATTCTTCGAATTCTTTATTCCCCTTGAATAGGAAAACCCACCACCAGTAGGCCAGGATGCCCAGGAACCAGGGCGTGATAGGTGCAGATATGATGCCGATCATGGCCGAATCTGAGAGATTAATGGGTTTATAAACCTCCAAAATAATACCCGTCGCAAAGGCATAAATGACGAGCAAAGCTATCCCCCCAAAAACATAGATCTTATAAAGCCGATAATCACGACCCTCATACAATTGGTTCATAATCTCCTACTTGATTGCTTTACAAAGAATAATATCACTTTGGTCTTGGTGAACACATTTTTTGATTGATTTGGTGTTCACTTGGCGCCCTTCAATAATCCAATTTTCCATCCATATAATTCTGGACTTTGCCCGTTTAGGTTGAATAACAGGCTGAATCGACAAGGGAAAAGA
>CAZCPP010000151.1:0-9308 GCA_964500655.1 uncultured Anaerolineaceae bacterium
ATTCGCTTGTGCCCATATTTTGTTTGCTATGGCTTTTTACGGATAGGCTCTAAGTCATATAGAAGCGGAAGACGATCATCTGGAGAACAATCTGCGTGAAATGCTATCCACTCACCCAATGACCGTTCGGCGGTTGGAGGCGCTGCGCGAGTACGCCGCCTCACCGAAATATCACCGCTTGCAAGCGCAGGTAAACAACACGCATCCGATTTGATAGTGAATAATATAGGCTCTAAAATTTTTCCAAATATCCAGAGCGGCCCACCACCGGCTCCACCTGACCGCCTTCGGCCGGGGTATGCACCGCGCGATTTGTCTGTTTTCGTGCTACGATGAGATATTTATTTCGCTAGAAACGGCGGCAGGACTTGATGCCCTTTCAGGGCACTTTACCCCTGCGGGGCACTTCCCCGCTCTCGCGGGACTTCGTACCTAGAACCGCTAGGTTACAGGTGCAACTCCAGTTGGGGTCACTAAAGCAAAACTGCCGCTAGTATTTTGCCTAGAAGCAGTTTATTGTTTTTATTGATGATATAGACGTAACTCCAGTGAAACTATAAATGCCAAACTTGCTTCGTTTCTGAATTTGCCAACAACATCTACCCCGTCCTGACCCGAAAAGGTTGTTACTTGTACATTGTTTCAACAACATTCTTGAGCTGCTCACGATAAGTCTCAAATGCGGTCTGCCCAGCTCCCGTAAGCTGACAAATTGTCATCGGAGTCTTGCCCCGATAGGTCTTTTCGATGGTGATGTATTCGGCTTTTTCCAGGCGGGTCAGATGCGATGACAGATTGCCTTTACCCAACCTAGTTTCGCGTAGTAGATACAAGAAGTCAGCACTTTCGAGCACATAGAGAATGGAAAGGATAATAAGACGGGCAGGCTCGTGAATAAGGCGATCAACATCAAGCATACTTTGCAAAGTGTTGGTATCGTTCACTGGCTCGCTCCATTCAGGTCAACCGATTCATGACTACGGAGAAATTGCAACAACGCCACACACCCTGTCATAATCAGTGCCAGGCCGATACTTATGTAGAAAAAAGAAAGGCCAAGCACAGCGCCAACTCCGAACGCGCCAATCGCCAAGCCAATCCCGACAGAGAAGGCTGCCAGATAATAAAATCGTTTTACTTCAACCCGTTTTGCAGCGAAAGTGAAAGCTAGCGCACCGACAATACCTAGCGTAATCGGAACGATAATCCCTACCCTCTGCTGATTTGGCTGAGTGGCTAATATTCCCAGCATACCGCCAAGAATCCCCCCAAATATGAACAAGGCAAGGATGGCAAGGATACTTTTATAATTATAAGTGCGTGGCTTGAAAGACATATATCCTGTGCGTGGGTAAGTGATGCGTGTTTTGAGAAACTCGCCTATCCGCTTGCCCGCCCATGCAAACCCAAACATGAATACGAACAAGCCTCCTGAAAGCCAATAATAGGCGGCTGACTTTTCTCCAGCAAAGTGGATGATGGCACGCAATGTACCAACTCCTGTAAGTAGAATCCCAAATCCGATTTCAAAAATGCCATCTTTGAGCCAATGTGCAAAAGCACGATTTAGCGTATCTTGAGTGTTCATGAAAATTACTCCTCATCGCGTTGCTATTACCAACCGGTTGCTATCGCCAACCAGTTGACTGCATTATATTCAAAATTCATTTCAAGGTCAAGGATAAAGGCTATTCAAAAAGAACGGAGATTAGAACTATGATTTTATTCGGAAGGTCGACCATCAAACGTGAAAACGCCCCTGACCTGGACACGAACCAACAACCGTTAGGTTATCGGCTCAACCCCAATCACGGGCACTCCCACTATCCCATATTCGAAAATTCAAATCTGTTTATTTCTCATTTCATGGTAAATTTAGCCATATCGACGTATAAACTGGAGATTATTAAGTGAACCGCGAATTCAAATACTTCGACCGCATCATGGCGTTCTTCGTGATGGTGCTGATCGTCAGCAATATCGCCTCTTCGGCCAAGATTATCGACCTGGGCTTTAGCGTCTTCAAAATTCCTTTAGCCTTTGATGCTGGTACCTTACTCTTCCCGATCAGCTACATTTTCGGGGACATTCTGACTGAAGTCTACGGCTATAAACGATCACGCCGTGTGATCTGGACCGGATTTGCTGCGCTGGCCATCTCGGCCTTTGTATTATGGGGCGTTCAACGTCTGCCCGGTGAAGCCACCTGGCAAGGCTACGCCGGCGACGCTGCCTACAGCGCTATTCTGGGCGGCATGAGCAGTGGCGGCATCGTTATTGCCAGCCTGAGCGCCTACTGGATGGGCGAGTTTTCCAACTCCTTCGTGTTGGCTAAGATGAAAGTCGCCACCCAGGGCCGCTGGTTATGGACACGTACCATAGGCAGCACGCTGGTCGGCGAATTGATCGATTCGGCCGTTTTCATCGCGATTGCCTCGCTCTTCGGCGTATTTCCCTGGTCGCTTTTCGTCACACTCACTCTGACTAATTATCTGTTCAAAACCCTGACCGAAGTATTGTTAACCCCGCTGACTTATACAGTCGTAAAATTCCTGAAAAAAGCCGAAGACGAAGATTATTATGACAAGGAAACCAACTTCAACCCATTCAGTGCTTAAATATGAACAATTTATCTCCTGAAATCATCGCCTCTATCCAGCGCGCCTTGGAGGAGGATATCGGCCCTGGGGATGCCACCACGGAGGGCATCGTCCCTGCAGAGGCATCCATGCGCGGGCAGATCGTAGCCAAGCAAGATGGGATCGTTGCGGGTCTGGACGTGGCCGGAGTCTGCTTCCGTCTTGTGGACTCAAACGTTAGTTTAACCGCACAGGTTGGCGAAGGCGAGCGGGTCAAAAACCGTCAATTGCTGGCGGATATCTCCGGGCCTGCAAGGGCTTTATTGACCGCCGAACGAACTGCACTCAACTTCCTGGGGCGTATGTCCGGTATTGCCACGCTCACGCACCAATTTGTAGACGCGGTTGCCGGGACAAATGCCACAATTCTCGACACGCGTAAAACTGCACCCGGTCTAAGAGCAGTAGATAAATTGGCTGTGCTACGCGGTGGGGGGCAAAACCACCGTATCGGACTGTATGACATGATCCTGATCAAAGACAACCACATCGACTTCGCAGGCGGGCTGGAAGAAGCTTTGGCGCGCGCACGCGCCGGGGGAAGCGGCTTGCAGATCGAAGTCGAGACCCGAAGCGTGGAAGACGTCAGAGCAGCGCTCGAATTGGGCGTTGATAGAATCCTGCTGGACAATATGTCTCTTAAAATGATGAAAGATGCCGTGAAAATCACAAACAGCCGCGCCAAACTCGAAGCCTCCGGCAATGTCACCCTGGAAAGCGTACGACAGATCGCCGAAACCGGCGTGGATTATATTTCGTCCGGCGCGCTGACGCACTCGGCCAAAGTGTTCGATGCCAGCCTGGAATGGATCAAGTAAAACAAAGGTAACTACTTTGACAATGTCACATTAGAAAACTATGTCACTGCCTGCACCGTGCGCAGGCACGCGTGCGGGCGGAGTTTACGGAGCGCGGCAGTCTCCTGTACTCGGGGAGATTGCCACGGCAGCAAGAAACGCTGCCTCGCAACCCCGCCTTAGTGCGGCGGGGCAATGACATATCGGTTGAAGTGTGACATTGTCAAGCTAAGGAAATTATGAACACAGAAGAAATGTATCAAGCCATGAAAGATAAGCTGGAACGCGTCGTTCCGGATGTGGAATTACGCATCAAGGCTGAGCTTGCTGTTGAGATCAACCGCTTGAAAAAAGAAAAGAATGCAGTCATTCTGGGGCACAATTACATGGAGCCAGCGCTATTTTATTCAATTCCCGACTTCGTAGGCGACTCGCTGGAACTGAGCCGCAAGGCCGCGCAAACCGACAAGGACATCATCATTTTTTGCGGTGTTGAGTTCATGGCCGAGACCGCCAAAATCTTAAACCCGAGCAAGACTGTTCTGATCCCCTCTTCGAAGGCAGGCTGTTCCCTGGCCGAAAGCATCACTGCCGAGGATGTGCGCGCCTTGAGAGAAAAATTTCCCGGCGTGCCAGTGGTCAGCTACGTCAACACCTACGCGGATGTGAAAGCCGAATCGGATATCTGCTGCACTTCCGGGAACGCGGCGGCTGTGGTCGAATCCCTTGAAAGCGATACGATCATCTTTCTGCCCGATGAATATCTGGCCAGCAATGTGGCACAAGAAACCGGCAAACATATTGTCTTCCCCATCAAAGGGCTCAACGGCCTGCAACTAGACACCACGCTGGACTATCAAATGATCGGTTGGAACGGCCGCTGCGAGGTGCACGAAAAATTCACCGTACAAGATATCGAAAATACTCGCGCGCAATTTCCCGATGTGGTAATCCTTACACACCCTGAATGCAGCCCGGATGTGGTAGCCGCCTCGGACTATTCAGCCAGCACCTCAGCCATGATCCGTTACGTTAAAGAGACCAAAGCGCCGCACTATTTGATCCTGACCGAATGCTCCATGGGCGATAACATCGCCGCTGAAAATCCGGATAAAGATATGCTACGCCTGTGTTCCGTGCGCTGCCCACACATGAACACCATCACTATGGAAGATACGCTCGAAGCGCTTAAAAAAATCCAGTACGTCATCGAAGTGCCCGAAGAAATTCGTGTGCGCGCTTCTCAAGCAGTGGAACGAATGATTGCGATAAGCTGATAAATCAACTATCATCCGAATCAGTTTATTGGGTAAAATAGCGGAGGGTTACTTGTCATCATGATCCATACTGACGTTCTCATCATTGGCACGGGCATCGCGGGCGCGACCACGGCGTTGCGCTTGGCGCAAAACCCCGATCGACAGATCACCATCATTACACGGGACCCCGATCCGCACGAATCAAATACGTATTGGGCACAGGGTGGCATCATTCATCGTGGCCCGGATGATACTGCAAAACTGCTAGAGAAAGACATTTTGGAGGCAGGTGCAGGTGCAAGCTTACCTTCTGCAGCGCGCATTCTAGCCAAGGAAGGCCCAGGTCTGTTGCAGGAACTCTTAGTTGAGACTGCAGGTATCCACTTTGACGAAGATGGCCCTGGTAAGCTCGCTTATGGTCAGGAAGCCGCTCATTCCGTACGGCGGATTTTGCACGTGGGAGACAGCACCGGCGCGTCTATTAGCAAGGGGTTGATCGCCGCTCTTAAAAACAAGCCAAACATTCAATGGTTCGAGAATGCCACCGCCGTGGACTTGGTCACATATCCGCATCACTCACGGGACCCGTTGACCACCTACCAACCTATTGCATGTTATGGCGCTTACGTGTTCGATCGCAAGGGGCGAGCTGTTCATCGAACAATTGCAACGAAAACAATTCTTGCAACCGGAGGCCTGGGCCGCATCTTCCGTAACACTACCAATCCCCAAGGATCTCGGGGAGATGGGCTTGCCATGGCACATCGTGCTGGTGCACGCATCATCAATGCAGAATATATTCAGTTTCACCCGACTGCGTTAGCGGCACCAGGCGCAGAGGGTTTCCTAATCTCAGAAGCCGTGCGCGGTGAAGGTGGGGCTTTACTCACACCCGAAGGTCAGCCGTTCATGGAAAAGTATTCTCCCGAATGGAAAGATCTTGCACCGCGCGACGTGGTGGCACGCGCTATCCACCACCAAATGGAAACGCATGGGTATTCACATGTGCTTTTAGATATCAGCTCGCACATGTCTGCCAAAGCCATTCAAGAGCGCTTTCCAAATATTTATTCCACTTGCAGGCAAGTTGGCATCGACATCACGCGCGAGCCAATCCCAGTTGTACCAGCCGCACATTACTCCTGTGGCGGCGTGTGGGTAGATGAATGGGGAAGAACCAAAATTAACAATTTATACACTATCGGCGAAGTCAGTTGCACGGGTCTGCACGGCGCTAATCGCCTCGCATCGACATCTCTATTGGAAGGTCTGGTGTGGGGGGATCGTGCGGCACGCAACATTGAAAAGTGTCTACAAGAGAAAAGGATCCCAGTCCCCACCCGTGACGAAGTCCCCCCCTGGGACGAAAGCGGTCTGGATGCTGAACCCGACCCGGCGCTGATCCAGGGAGACATGCAAACCATTCAAAATATCATGTGGCACTACGTGGGTTTGGTTCGTGATGCAAATCGACTCTCCCGCGCTATTCGTGAATTGCGTCATTTGTGGAATGAGATCGAAACCTTCTATCGCACCACTAATCTAAGTGACGGGTTGATTGGGCTGCGTAATGCGGTCGAAGCTGCACAGATCGTTGCGCAAGCCGCGCGCCATAACCGTCAGAGCAGAGGTTGTCATTACCGGCAGGATTCTGTTACCGTCGAAGGTGATCGTTTGATATAGAAAATCCAATTCCATAGCCAAGGCGATTTTCTAACCCTTGTTATCATTTCCGTTCGACTTGTCCGTATCACAGATTGTTCTAAAATTGTCTTCCCAACCATTGCAACGTCTGCCCAAAACCTGTAAAAACTATTTGGTTATTGTCATCCAACTTAAACCCCAGTCGTCGTTTGAATTCATATCCATCACTACCGCCCCTTAGTGTCTGTACTCCACTCTCTATTGAAATGCGAATCGCTTCGTAGATCACCGCAAAATATGCATATTTCACATCGTAGTCTCTAGCCAAAAGTGTCATAACCCCAAAGGGGCCATCCTGTAAAACGAGACACCCAGCCACTAATCTATTGTCTTGTTCTGCTGCAATCCAAGTGGCGTTCACAACGGCCATATTTTCCAGCATACGCGTTGCCCAGGGATTTGGAGCCGATTTATGATGGCGCTCGACATTCCTGATGAGGCTGATCGCATCCGAAAGGGATGGAATTTCCGAGTATCGCTTGATTTTTATCCCGTCTGATTCAATGAATTGTATATGCTTACGATAATTCCTTCTTTTCTTGGCTCCCAAGTGCATCAGATAGCTATCAAAGTCTGGCCAGGAAATCGATAAGTAAGTCCCAGGAGATGTAATACTTGACACTTTGTAGTTGGGGGGCCACTCCACGGACTCTATCTCTCGATTACCCAGGTAGTCGAATAATAGAAAAGATGCCCGGTATTGCTGGGCAAGGTGCTGAAGAGCTTTTGTTATACCCCTCAGAGCAACATCTTGGAGTGGGGGTTCAGGAAGAATGATTCCACTCACATCAACCAAGGGTGTTCTGCAAACCAGGAGGGGGCGCCGACGCAGCAATTCGTTTATTCCCCAGCGTACGAGGCGCGAGGAAATCGGCAGTTGTTCTTTCCGTTGCAACCAGCAGGTGCCCCGTGCAACTGGTTCACCATCCAAAGACAAAATGATGTAAATCGGCAACGTACCTTCAAAAACGAGCTCAGCATATTGATACCACTTGGAACTGGCAAAGGATTGCCCCTCTCCGAGACGATTCCAAGCCTCTTGATCTACCTCAGCGATTGAACGAACAATCTGAGTTTCAAACTCGTTGAAAGAAAATGACATCACGCTCTCCATTTCGATCGCGCTCATACAACTATGTAGCTATACTACAAAATATTGCTGCTGTCAGACATTGGACAACTCCAACTCTCCAACCTGCGCTGGAAACTAATCTCTTGCCCCAATATCTTCTCGCTATTGTGAATTATTTACTTGATATTGTTGGGCGAGATAAATGCCGCAACGGATACTTAAAGAACAGTAAAAAAGAAACGAACATCAATAAACCACCAATCAAGCCCGTCAGGCGAACACCAAGCGGACCGTTGATATCAGTCTGACTACGCCCCAAGAGGAATAATAATGGCAAGAGCAATGCGGCCACGCCATTGATGACCTGCCCCAATAAACTCCAGGAGGAATAATAAGCGCCCTCCCGTCTTTGCCCGGTGAGAGTTTCATCGTAATCAGTAATTTCAGCCGCGAAAGCTTGCGGCAACATGGTTACGCCAGACATTGCGATGGCCTGCATCCCGATCCATATCAATCCCTGTGCTAACAGCGGGATAGGGAGCCTGGGGCCAATCAACATCAGGCCGGGTAAAACCAATGCAGACGCGAGCAAAGAACCAGAAAAGATTCTCCACTTCCCAAAACGGACAGCCAGCCAGTTGATCAACGGATAACAAGCCAGCAAGGGCAGGACTGCCACCAGATAGAAATAGGTGGTGGCTGAAACATCTTGCTGGCACACTTCGGTCACAATGTACGGGATCGACATGATCAAAAAGGCTGTTGTCGTCCAATACCCAAACCCAGCCACGGATAACATAAAAAATGCACGGTTGCTGATCGTTTTCACAATGCTTTGAATGAAACCGAGCCGTTGTTCCGGTTCTATTTGACGCCCGGGTTTTTCCCGCAGAATAAAAAAGGGTAAGTATAAAAACGGTAAGATTACCGCTGCATATATCAAAGCCATAGTAACAAACCCGAACTGGCTAACGAGTGCACCGGCTGCTGCAGCCAGAATAATTCCAATCAGCTGGAAGCTGGAACTCCAGGCCGTCAGGCGCACGCGATGTCGATCTGTGGCGGCAATGTCGGGCAACAATGAACTGAGCGGGATGTTAACTAGATTCTGCGTGACGTTAAAAAGGGCTAGAACTACGCCCAGATAAATTAGGTTTACCATCGATTCGCCCTGCTCAGGCGGGAGCCATAATAAAATAAAGGCGATTAGCATAGGTAATGAGGACACAAACATAAACGGTAAGCGCCGGCCCCACTGGCTTTGAAAGTGGTCAGACAAGTAGCCGATAGGTGGTGTGACGGCAGCATTCACAATATTAGCAATCAGGGCAACAATTCCGTATAGTGCTACAGGGACGAGAGGCACGCCCTGGCCATCTGGCGGCAAGTAGAAATATAGCACCCAACCATCTCCCACAGACCAAATAATCGTGGTACCCAACATAACCAGACTAAAGGCTATATCCATCCTGACGGACGGGAGTGCTTCTGTTGTGTGTGCAAGTGTCTTAATTTGTTCCATTTTCGCTAATACCTCCTATTTCCGCTTTTTTCACGCACTGAGGTTTGCCTCTGAACTTTTAATATTCTAACAGTACTATATTTAGGGGCGGTTTACACTTTCGCAAACTAAGAATAAGCGCCAATAACTAATAAATAGCAGCCAATATGTCTGACAACCGCGCTTGATTGTGACTTTACAATTTTGCAAATTATGAGACAGATATGATATATTTTGTCTAGCCATGTAAAATTGGTTTGTTTTCTTATTGTGAATTTTTCAAGGCTCTTTGGGAATCTCCGTGAAAAAGCCACATATGGTGGTCAGGCAAAAAGC
>CAZCPP010000152.1:0-9289 GCA_964500655.1 uncultured Anaerolineaceae bacterium
TTTTCCCTTGTCGATTCAGCCTGTTATTCAACCTAAACGGGCAAAGTCCTGTATATGTGCAGTCGTTAAATGACATCCAAAGGCAAGCAGTGGAACAAAGGAATGCATCCTACACTGGAAGTCAGACCTATATCCTGGCTCAAATTAAAGCTCAGGACGAGGCCTGGATTGCTGCTTCGGTGAATGATCCCTTTATCCAAAGGATTATCAGTGGAAACCTCAACTCCTCAGCAGAGCAATTGACGGATTTGCTGTCAGATTTCCCCGAGCACACCGAATTTATCCTTACCGATCGCTACGGTGCTACCATTGCAGCCACAGGTCATCTTTCAGATTACTATCAAGGCGATGAGGAATGGTGGCAGCGTGCCTGGAATGATGGTCAGGGTGCTTTCTATATTTCCGAACCAGAGTACGATGAGAGTAGTGAGACTACAGCTATGTTGCTCGCCATTCCTATTACTGGACACGATACCGCTGAGCCGATTGGCGTGCTGCGTTCGACATTGAATGTGGACAGTTTATATGCTTTTTTGGCAGAGCAAGTCACGGGAGAAACCGGTCACTCTGTCTTGTTCGATAGCAATGGCGAAGTTCTCTTCGACCCGCGCGCCGATGAGGAAGCCTCGGCTGGATTGCCTCTCGAACTACGCCAGGAGTTCATCGGCGAAGAAGCTCACTTCGATGTTGAAAATGATCAGCATGGTCATGAAATGATCTTCGGGCATGCCAGTTTTGTGCCAGTAGAAGAAGAAGGTGAAGCACATGGACACGCGCTTTATTACACCGAGTTAGAGGAACAGATTGTGGATACAGTGGCGGAATTGCGTTGGGCGACAGTTTTCCGTCAAGAAACAGAAGAGGCTTTTGCTCCGGTTGCACAAATCACCCGAACAATTTTAATCACCAGTCTCATAGTGATCGCTTTGGCGGTCGCAGCCTCCGCGTTTCTTGGGCAGTTGCTGTCAAACCCAGTTGTCCGTCTAACAGCGGTTGCTGAAGATGTTGCCGGTGGAAACTTGAACGCCCGTGCAAAAGTTGAAACAGGGGATGAGATTGGCACATTAGCAACTACCTTCAACGAAATGACTTCCCAGTTGCAGGAAACCCTACAAGGGCTGGAACGACGTGTGGCAGAACGCACCCAGAACCTGGTGCTGGCGGCCGATGTCGGTCGTTCGGTCTCACAGGTGCGCGAGCTGGAGGTTATGTTGCAGGATGCCTGTGAACTGATCCGTAAAGAATTTGACCTGTACTACGTGCAAGTTTACCTGACCAATCCCAACCAGACGGCCCTGCAACTACAGGCCGGTACGGGCGAGGTCGGTGCGCAGTTGCGCGAACGCGGGCATAGTCTACAGCTTAATACAGGCTCGATCAACGGTCGCGCGGCGGTCGAAAAACGAACCGTTGTGATCGCCGATACCGCTGAAAGCACAGTGTTCCGTCCCAACCCACTGCTACCCGATACACGTGGCGAAATGGCCGTGCCGTTGATCGTTGGCGATCAAGTGGTAGGCGTACTCGATATGCAGTCCCAATATCCTGGTACGTTGAACGAAGAAGTGCTCCCCTCTTTCGAAGCGCTGGCCGGGCAACTGGCGATCGCCGTCCAGAACGCGAGATTGGTAGCAGAAACGGAAGAGGCGCGTGCCGAAGTGGAAGCGCAGGCTCGCCGCCTGGTGCGTACCGTTTGGGGTGATTACATGGACGCCATTCACCAACCTGAGCAGCTCGGTTTTGCCTTCGATCGCAAGGAGGTCACCCCACTAACTGTAACGGATACCGCCCAACTTCCGGGAGCCGATCAGGCCATATCAGCCCCCATCTCACTGACTGGCGAGGCGCTTGGTTCCCTGGTGGTTGAGATCGATGAGGAAAATCAGAACGAACAAACGGTTGAATTGGTCAACGTCGTAGCCAGCCAGGTAGCCCAGCAGCTTGAAAACCTGCGCTTGCTGGATAACGCCGAGCGCTTCCGTATCGAGGCTGAACAGGCTGCCCGGCGCCAAACACAAGCAGGCTGGCAAGAGTATATTGAATCAAGAACTGCAGATAGCCTGGGATACCTGTACGATTTGAAAAAAGTTCGTCCTCACAGCAACGGTCAGGAAGATGCGGATGCGTTGACTCTTCCAATCAAAGCCCGTGAAGAAACAGTCGGCAAGTTATCTATACAGGGTTTATCTCAGGATGACAAAGAATCATATGAGCTTGCTAGCGCGGTTGCTGAACGTTTGGGCACGATTATTGAGAACTTACGTCTCTCGGAACAGACCAAGCAATCCCTGGCTTTCACCGACGAATTGTTCAGCATCAGTCAATCTGTGAATGAAGCTGCATCTGAAAATGAGATGATCGAAGCTTTGGCTAGACCATCAGCAGAAGCAGGTGCTGTGGGCGCCAATCTGATGTACTTAGATTTGGACTCTGCTGGAAATCCTGAATGGGCCGAAATTGTTGCTGATTGGCGCCATGAAGGTGAAGCCCCCATCCCAGTGGGTACCCGATTCTACTTGCCAGAATTGCCATTTTCTAAGTTATGGGTGGCCGATCCAGATAATCCTCTGTTCATTTCGGATGTACAAACAGATGATCGAGTTGATGATGCCACTAGAGTAGCGATGGAACAAGGAGGTAGCCGAGCACTAGCAATCGTCCCGCTAACTCGAGGTCAAGAACGAGTGGGCTTGATAACCTTCACTTGGGACCAGCCGCACGAATTCAGCCAGAACGAGCAGGAAACTTGCCGCGCCATCATAGGTCTTGCATCACCAGCAGTTCACAGCCGTCGTCTGTTTGAACAGACCCAGATGCAAGCCGATCGCGAAGCCATGCTGAATGTCATCAACCAAAAGATCCAAAGCGCAACCTCAGTCGAAGCCGTTTTGCAAATTGCTGCCCGTGAGTTAGGCCATGCCTTGGACGCTCCAATGACCATTGCGCAGTTGAGTATGGATAACCAGGATAGTTAGGATCAGGCTTAGGAGAGCACCCTCATGCCGACCAAAAAAGCTCGTAAACCTACGAAGAAGAAGTCGTCTGCAGCCACCAAATCCAAGGCTGAGATTCAAGAGACTCTGCTTTCGCCTGCAAAAAAATCTCGTAAAGCTGCCAAGAGTAAATCTTCAGCTGCCACCAAATCCAAGGTGAAAGTTCAAAAAAGTCAATCCGTACCGACCAAGAAAGCTCGTAAACCAGCCAAGAAGGAAACGCCCGCGACCGCAAAATCCAAAGCTGAAGTGCTGCAAGAGACTCGCTCTGTGTCTGCAAAAAATACGCGTAAAGCTGCCAAGAGTAAATCTTCAACTGCCACCAAATCCAAGGCCAAGGTTCAAGAAACTGTGTCCATGCCTACAAAGAAATCAACCAAGAAAGCCTCTACGGCTTCCAAAACCAAGGTAAAAACACGCGCAATACCTGAAGCCAATTGGAAGAAAATGGGAGATCGATCTATGCAGTTATTCGCAGAGATCGAAGATCTTACTGCCTTAGAACCAGCTGATTGTGAAGATAAACCTCGTAAGCATCGCAAGCGGAGCAAGAAGAAGGCTACCGCGATCGACACCACCACACCTTTGGCGATCCCAACAGGTGAAAAGTTGCAACGCGAAGTGGAAATATTACGCGCACGCATACAAGATCTCGAATCTCAACTTCAACGTGGTGGCTTACCCACATCTAAAAAAGAAATATACGAAACAGAAAAGCTTGGCTATGCTTACAAAGGTGATGTGCTGGAGCCTTTGAAATTATCCAATTTGGAAGAAGACTTTGAGGGCATAAACGCCATCCGAGCTCCATTGACCTCCACCGGGCAAACCATCGGATCGATGTATATTGAGGCAAATCCTGAAAAAATATGGAACCCTGAAGAAGAAAATCTGGCCAATGCGATTGCCGAACAAGCTTCGCTTCAGATTCAAAGCCTGCGCCTGCTTGCCTCTGCCGAACAGGCTCGTGCTGAGGCCGAAGAGGCCACTCGTAGCTTCATGCACGAAAGCTGGGAATCGTATCTGGATGCAATTCATCAGGACGAACGCATTGGCTACGCTTACGATCAGGCCTCTGTATCTCCTTATCTGGATGCTCCCGAGGAAGAGGATGACTATCAAGAACAAGTCAAGGTCATGGATGAGCAGGTAGGCACTTTGGCGCTTAAACAAGATCCCGCTAGTCCGCTATCAGACGATGACAAAAAAATGGTATCTTCGGTTGCCAATCAAATCGCACAGCAAGTCGAGAACATTCGTCTATTGGCGGATGCATCCCGTGCTCGTGCCGAGGCCGAAGAAGCTACCCGCCGTCTAACGCAAGAAAGCTGGGGTAGTTTTGCTGAACGCCGCGAGGGCGACACACTCGGCTTTATTTATGACACCGTAAAAATATCTCCGGTAGAAGATAAAACTCTGCCAGAAAAGATAGCACTCACAGTCCCCCTTGAAATACGTGGCAAGGCTATTGGCCAATTAGCCGTGGCAGGTGAGGAGAGTCAATCACCTGATGCGCTCAAATTGGCTGCTGCGATTGCCGCCCAAACCAGTCTTCATCTGGAGACTCTGCGCCTGGCCGAAGAACTACAACAACGCGCCGAAGAATTGCAAGAGATGGACCGCCTTAAATCGGGCTTCCTGGCAAACATGAGCCATGAATTACGCACACCACTCAACTCCATTCTCGGCTTTGCCGATGTTGTGCTTCTAGAACTGGACGGGCCATTAACGCCCGAAATGAGCAACGACTTGCAGTTAATCCAGAGAAACGGTCAACACCTGCTGCACCTGATCAATGACGTGCTGGATATGGCCAAGATCGAATCTGGACGCATGAACCTGTCTCCAGAGACATTCAAGGTACACGACATGCTCGAAGAGGTCAACAGCATCACTTCCACGCTGGCTAGTGAAAAGAATATCGCGCTCTTTATTGAAAAAGACTCAGACAAAGATGTGGAAATCTTTGCGGATAATACCCGCTTGCGCCAGGTGATGATCAATCTGGTCAACAATTCTATTAAATTCACTGAAGCCAGAGGCAAGATCGCCATTCGTGCTGTCAAGCAGGATAACGACACGGTGCTGGTCACTGTGAAAGATACCGGCCTTGGCATCCCATCTGAAAAGTTGGAAGTAATTTTCCAGGAATTCACACAGGTGGATACTTCCTCCACGCGCAAGACTGGCGGAACCGGACTCGGCCTGCCGATCAGCCGGCGCCTGATCGAAATGCACGGTGGACGCCTGTGGGCTGAGAGCACGGGTATCTCGGGAGAAGGCTCCACCTTATTCGCTGAATTACCCCTTGAAGCCCACATCCCTGATGCGATCGAAATAACCAAGGGAACCATTGAAAAGTAACCAACTCATTCAAGTCATCAAAGATAAATCCGGATCATAAGGAAAATTCTATGGGACACAACATTTTGTATATCGAAGATAATCCCGACAACATGCTGCTGGTGCAGCGTGCATTGGAAGCCCGCGGATATAGATTACTGCAAGCGGAAAATGGTGTAGATGGTATTTCGCAGGCTGAAGAGAATCACATAGACCTGATCTTATTGGATATCAATCTACCGGATATAGATGGTTATGAAGTCGCCAAGCGCATACGTAATAGCGGTAATCAAAAACTTGCTTATATTCCCATTATTGCCGTTACAGCCAACGCCCTGAAGGGGGATGCTGAGAAAGCCCTGGAAGCTGGGTGTGATGTGTACATGTCCAAACCAGTGAATATTCGTGAACTGTGGGCCAGGGTCGAGGCCTATGTACCATCCCCGGCGTGAACGGAGTTAATACGACCAGCCCAATTGTCCTGAAACCTTTTCCTGATCCCCCAAAAAAATCTCCTCTTCATAAAGGGAGATTTTTTTCTTGGGAGTGTATTCATTGTTGGGGTTTATTCATCTGGTGGATAACGAGACACCATCATCTTATAGATCTCTTGTAAAAGCCAATAATCTAACTTGCTCTAGGCGGCGTACCCTTTCAGAGCACTTTCCTCGCCGCCGGAGACGGCGACGAGAGCACTTATACAAGAGGTCTTTTGATTTCCATGAAGGCATCTACCACTTGAGGGTCGAAATGAATACCTGCCTGTTCCCGGAGATATTTCAAAGCTTCATCCTTGGGCCAGGCCTTCTTGTACGGACGATCTGAAATGAGGGCTTCCCATACGTCAACAACCGCAAAGATGCGTGCTGCAATGGGAATTTGTTCTCTCTTCAAGCCACGCGGGTAGCCGCTACCATCCCATTTTTCGTGATGACAGTATGGGATATCTAGCGCTGGCTTCAGGTACTGGATCGATGAAAGCCAATCATATGCGTACACCGGGTGTTGTGACATGCTTTGCCACTCTTCCTTGGTAAGCTTCTCTTTCTTTCGTAATATAGAATCCGGAACACCCATTTTACCGATATCGTGTAACAGGGCTCCCCGGCGAACATCCATGAGTTGTTTCCCCTTAATACCCAAATTTCTGGCCAGTTTAATAGTCAGGTCAACTACCTTACGGCTGTGTCCCTCGGCCTCCATATCGCGTAACTCGAGTGCCTGCGCCCAACCCTCAATGGTGGCATCATAAGCTTGAATCAACTCGGCATTTGATCTTTGGAGGTCGGTAAACAGGCTGATATTATCAATAGCGATAGCTGCCTGCCTGGCCAAGATTTCAAGGAACTCCATCCACTCGGGATCATAATTAATGGGATGGCGATGATAGATTTCCATTACACCCACAACTACCCCCTTGGCAATCAAGGGCAGGCCAATGTAGGAAACAAAGCCTTCTAATCTAAACTCTGGGGAACGTAAAATACCAGTGTTAAGCTGCTCCAGATCCGAAACCTGAACCGTGCGGCGCTCCAAAGCAGCCACACCAGCGGAGCCCTGGCCCAAACGCATGTTGGTGGATTGTATGACTTTGGTCCTAAATCCTTCTCCGGCAACATATTCCAAGATTTTTTGATCTTGCCGATGCAACAAAATCGCTGCGGCATCTACTTCTAAGCGTTGAACAATATGCCCCAGCAAAATACTCATTGTTACGCGCAGATCCAGGCTACTGGTGATAGCCTGATCAATATCACGCAAAGAGGCTAGACGTTCCAGGCGCCGCTGAGCTGTGCTGAAATGGCGAGCGTTTTCGATCGCCTGGGCAGCCTGGGCAGCAAAAGACTGGGAAAGACGCGCATGCTCAGGTGTATATGAGGCGGGTTCGAAGCTGTCTAAGGTGAAAAAACCAATCAAGGTATCGCGGATAATTAGCGGGACACCCATCCAACCCATGACATTTATAGCATCACCCCAAGACTGGAAGCGGGGATCATCTTGCGCGTTCTCCAAAATAAGGGGTTCACCTGATCGCTGTATCTCGCTAAAGAGTTCGCTTTCAATGGGAAAGACACTTCCCTTAACCGAGGGTGTGATTCCGCGATCCACTACCACACGCAATTCGCCACCCTCGTACAAGAATACAGCTCCACTATCAAGAGGCATCACTTTTCCGATCTGGTCAAGGATGAGTTCGAGTACTTCGTCCAACTCGAGAGATGAAGTAAGCGCAGTAGAAATTGTGTTGAGGGTTTCCAGTTGCCCGGTATATATCTCCAGCGCTTGCGCGGCTCGCTTACGATCAGAAACATCAGTGAGCGTGCCTTCAAAACATAAGATGTTCCCTTGATCATCCCTGATCGTGCGCGCGTTCTCCAGGCAATCGACAATTTGACCATCCGAACGCTTCATACGGATCTCCAAGTTGGTGACCACGTTGTTAGTAGTCATCTGTTCAATAAAATCCTCACGATCCATTGGATCAGCATAAAAGTCGGTTACAGAATAATCTTTCAATTCTTTTTCGGGGTCAAACCCCAACATAGTTGCGAAAGCTGGGTTAACTGCCAAATACTTGCCTGCTAGTGTTGAGCGATAAACGCCATCCGGCACGTGTTCGAAGAGCGAGCGATAATCTTTTTCAGATTCCTGAATTCGCTTTTCAACTTCCCTGCGCGCTGTGACATCTTCAAATATCGCCGCAAATTTTCCGCGCTCCGGGCAATAAGCTTTCAGGGAATAATATCTATTGAATTCCTGGGAAAAACTCTCAAAACTGACCGGCTCTCCGGTCAGCGCTACCTGACCGGCCTTTTCAATCCAGATTGGTTCTGTATTTGGAAGCACTTCCAGTACGGTGCGGCCAATGATATTTTCTGCTTTTATACCAGTTAATTTCTCAAATCCGGGGTTGACCTCCAAAAATCGATAATCAACCGGCTGACCATCTTTATCACAAATGATCTCATGCAAGGAAAATCCATCTGTCATTTCTTCAAATAACTGACGATAACGGGCTTCACTCCCCCGAACCGCCGCTTCTGCTGCTTTACGGTCAGTTATGTCCAAAATGATCGCGGCAAATAACGCGCTCTTTTCATATTTCAAAAGCTGCAAATGAACTTCCACATCATAAAGTGATTGATCCTTACGTTTGTGGACGGTCTTAAAAACAATCTTTTCCTTTTCACCTTTGCGTACCGGCGCTACCAATTTTGCGAACGATTTAGCTGTATATTCAGGTTTTAGATCAAGCGGCGTTAGGGCTTGAAGCTCTTCCATCGTGTAACCCAGATTTTTCTGAGCGGCGCGATTCACTTGTGTAAATTTTAAAGTATTTGTATCGAACAAATATATTTCGTTAAGTGATTCTTCGAAGATATGGCCAAACCGAGCTATCCTATCCTCTATCTGCATCCGCTCGGAGATATCCTTGCTAACAGCAAACATCACATTTTTCCCACCCAAAGTGATAGCGTAACCACTAACATCAACGGGAAAAACAGTGCCGTCTTTTTTCTGATGATAACGATGTGGAACGTTTACCTCACCATTCTCACGGATTTTATCAATGGCTGAAGCCGATTCTTCAACTTCAACGCTGAATTTCAGGCACGACATACCGATCAATTCATTGTTGTCGTATCCATACATCTTTGATGTTGTTTCATTGGCTTCGATGATATTGGTGGTATCGGGATCATATATGAAAATGGCATCCGATTCTCTTTCAAAGAGAGTTCTGTACTTTTCTTCACTCTCTTGCAGCGCCTGTTCCGCCCGCACCCGCCCGGTGATGTCACGAATTATTCCAGCAAACTTCCCGTTTTCTTGAGTGCTAGTCAATATTTCAAGGGTTTTACCTTCATATTCCAAGGTATAGGTTTCTACCGATTCCTTGGTAGACTCTACTGCAAAAAGGGTGCTAGACCCTCCTCAAAACAGCAAAAGTT
>CAZCPP010000153.1:0-9271 GCA_964500655.1 uncultured Anaerolineaceae bacterium
GCTTTTTTTTCAAAGGCATCTCCTTGACCGATTCGGCGGCGTAGAATCCGGGTTAAAGTCTTCATAAAAGAAATTTTTTAATATAAATCCTTGCCAAAATCGATTTCCAATCCTTCCAACAAGTTCCGAATGGAGTTCCAATGCACACGCTCCCAGGCAGCTGGGCTGGAATTGGCATTATGAGGCGCGAGCATGACGTTATCCATGTTCATAAGCGGACTATCCAACGGGAGCGGCTCCAATTCGAAGACATCCAACGCGGCTCCGGCTAGGCGCTTGTTCTGCAATGCTTCTATCAACGCCTTCTCGGCGACAATTGGTCCCCGCGCGGTATTTATGAGTACAGCAGAAGGTCTCATTAAAGCAAAGGTGTCGGTATTCATCAGTTGCAGAGAGGTTGGATTCAAATCGCAATTGATTGATACGAAATCTGCGCGAGGCAGTAACTCTTCGAGCGTTAACATCTCAATGCCAGTTTCATCGATGAAAACATGATCAATATCCACGATGTCATTGCCAAGTACTTTCATACCAAAAGCACAGGAACGACGGGTTACAGCTTTTCCTATATTGCCCACGCCAATAATACCAAGTGCGCATTCGCTAAGAGTCTTACCAGGAATCTTCTTCCATTCGCCTGCTTTCATGGCCCTTTCCATCCACGGTTGACGGCGAGCAAATGCTAGGATATATCCAAGCACTGTATCCGCGACAGGGGTTGTGAAAGCATTAGGTGTGCGACCAATTTTTACTCCATAACGAGAGCAGGCTTCGGCGTCGATTGAATCGATCCCAGTGCCCCACTTAGAGATTACTTTCAGCCGTGGAATACAAGCTTCGATCACACGCAGGGTATAGCGGTCATCCCCGCATATTGTGCCATCGATTTGACCAGCATATTCGAGCAGGTCTTCTTCCTCCAATCGTTCCTGCACTTCAGGAACAATCAGGTCGAGACCAAAACCCTCCAAAATCGGTTGAAAGCGGTCGAGAAAGGGAATCAAGTAAGGGGCTGTAAACAAAATTGTATGCATGCGAACTTACTCACATAACAATTCGACAACTTTGTCAAACATGTACGGCGGAGGGTGCACTGGTCCCCTTTCAAGCTCTTTGCACAAGAAGAAACGCATATTACGGTCACTTTTGATAATAGCAGCAGCCTGTTTGGCTTTTTTTATCTGATCAAGAGTCGCATAGGCTTCCAGTGCAGGCATCCACTCTGAATAATCTTCCGGGCGCAAACCCAGTGATTGGGCCTCGTCCGCAAGTTGAACAACTGTTTGCCAGTCTTCCATTTGGCGGGCAAGATTCATTTTCTGGTAGTAATAACACCAATCATGTTCGAGTTCTTGTCCAAAGATTTGTCGTGGAACCGTTGCAGTGGCGTGGTTGGTATCAATCTGGTCAATCCGAGAATATGGCGCCACATCAGTAATGATGCCATCCCCTGAATAGCCAGGCAATTCCACTTGGCGGCCATCCAGTACATGCAAACAGGATCCAGCTGTAGGGAAGGCCATGATCAAGGGTTTGCTGTAGTATTTTGGAACAAACACTTCGCGACTATAGTTGCCCCCATCTTCCACACCTTGCTGGATTAGCACGGCCGTACTCGCGTTCAACACCTCGGCAGAAACCTTGATCCCTTCGCCGGGATAGTAAATCATATTGGCCGGCCCATATATTTCGTAATCTTCCGCGAAACCGAATGGCATGGAGACAAAAATCATGGTCTCTTCTTTCACCATTGGCGCACGCCATGACATCTGCCACCACAATTCGCGATTGTAAGACCAATAGTCGCGATAGTAATCAGCACTGAAGTAGTGTGTAATTACACTCATACCAATCAAAATCAGAACGACAACCCAACGAACAGTCGAACGCATTGCATTGAAGATGAATCCAGCTACAACAAGGATGATACCAATCGTGGCATGATAAGAGTACCGATCCCATTGAACTTCAAAGGAGATATTGCGACCTGAAACCACAATCGGTAGAACTGCCATGGCAACAATTAGTAATCCCATCCAGATCCAGGCCATTTCTTTTTGCTTTTTGTCAGTTTCCAATTCTTTGATCAGTGATTTCTTTTTTGCGAACCAAACATAAAGTAACACACAGCAGATTGCCAATATCGCTAAGATTACCGCACTGCCAAGCTCCCGGTATTCGCTGGTACGCGTAAATTGGTAAAAAGGTATAAACCAAGCTAGTACTGTTGATTCCCAAATATCTTTGGCAGTTTCAATCACAATACCTGTCAAACTATGAAATGGAGAGGCGGTATAGCTTGAGAACAATGCTCCAACGTCCGTAGCACGACGCTGGCTTTCAAAAAGAAACACTCGCCAAAACACAAAGGAACCAACCATAAGAATATACGGTAAGGAATATTTTAGCGTTGGGACAATTGTTTTCCTTACTGTATCGTTATTTTTATTCCAAAGCAAATACCAAAGCAATAACACCCGGGCACCTTCTAACCCAATCATTGCCTCGAAAATCCCTAAATACAGCAGGCCAAAAATCAACGCCAGGCTAGTCCAAGAAAGGACTTTTAAGTTGGTTTTAGCCTTGACAGCCAAGAGCGTTGCTAATATCGAGAATATCGCCAGATCATAACCAAGTAACAGGTTCTTGAACGTAGCTGCATTGGGTTGCTGCAAAAAGCCAGGATAAACTGCAAATAGCAAAGCAGCGATGGTTGTTTCAAACTTCTTCTCAGGCCAAATCATGCGTAACAGATAAAAGAAGCCTACACTCCCTAACAGACGCAAGAAAAGTGCATATAAATGCCAACCTATCACAGAGCTTCCCAACAAGGCATAATCAAGCGCATAGATATACCCAATGAGAGGTCGGTCAATGGAAAATAAGCCGATAATCCCATTAGCGCCCTCGGTTTGTCCGGCCAGCAACATATACCAATCATCGCGGTAAAATCCAAGTTGGGGGATCAAAATCCCATAACTCAGCAGGGTGGAAAAACTAATCACACCGAGTGCAATGGCTATCTCAGGAATCTTGATCTTTTTCAGAAATGACATCTTATAAGACCTTTCAGGGGCCTGCTCTGTTTTATCGAACAATTACACAATTATAAAGGGCATCATGCAATCATACTCCCTTAATTCTGAATTCGTGCGCTAAGAGACAGAAATATTGCCTCCACCGCTAAAAGCCCCAACAACCAGAAACTCAATATAAATTGCAAACTGATTGTGAGTGCGTGGCGGTGTGTGCCGGGTACATCTCCATGCCAGACAATAAATACATGCGGGTAAATCAGAAGGCAAAAACCAATAAGGATTACCCAAGTTGGATTTGCTTTCCAGGCCTTTTTCCAAATAGCTGCGAATGCGGCTATAGTAATCAAACCCCACAACCATAAGAGCGCATCTTGGGGATATAGTAATCGTTCCGCATACCAAGGTAATAAGGGTTCGTACCGTTGAGGGTAAAAGGTTGATATGTTTTCAAATGCAAGCAGCGATGCAAAATCCGCCCAAGGTTCTCTCAGGCTTAGTAAAGGCCGTGAAAACAACCAACGCACATAGCATGATTTTCCGCTAGCCTGCATCCAAGTGCGATAGGGCTCTAATGCCGGATCATTATAAAAAGCACGATCTCCACTGTTAGCAAAGCCCCCTGCCAAGTTGAGTAGTTCCGGGGTAACAGGCATACCGCAATCAGCCATGAAAAATTCCAATGCCTCTTTATCAGTTAAGATGCGTTTCGCCAGCACATTCTGGAATGGAAAAACCCAGCGATGACCTGTATCAGCGCTGAGATTACTGAGTGTAAACAGCAAAACAAAAATGACAGCAAGCACCAGATAACGCCTACGCACGCCAAAAAACAGCACTCCAATAAAAATCAAGCCAGCAATCATCAGCAGGATCCAACCGTTTGTATCGCGGGTGAAGGCCCATAGAAAAGCAACCAAGCTAAGAATTGTTACTTTCCCCCACGACCATCTTCTTAGCAACCAGAACCATGTAGCAAGAAATAATGCCATCAACGAAATGGAAACGGATTCCGTCAGTAATACCACGTCCCAACCTGCGATGTGACGTTCAAGGCTGAGAAATAGAATCAAGCCAAATGCAATGGGGCGTAAAATAATCTTCACGGAAAATGCGATAGCGAGAGCTAACATCCCCCAAGCAAAGATAGAAAAGGTTGCTTGAAAAGTCGCAACCCTTATCTTGTCTGCATGAAAAATTTTCAAGACTATGGGATAAATTGGTGGGCGTGTATTCGCCCAAAACTCCATTGAGAGAAACGCTTCACCGGCAACACGTACGTAGGCGGGTGTGTCCGCCGTTTGTTTGGCTTTCTCAAAGGCTGGGGCTTCATTTGCCCAACGCATATTAGCATAAACGACAAAGAGAAGCAGCATAACAATTGCAACTAACGCAGTTGACATGCTCTTTTTTTTGCGATCCACTAAACGTGTTTCCTCCAAATCCATCATTATCTCTTACGTCTCATCAAGAACTCTGCAATCTCAAAATCGAGTTCTTCGTCGATGTCCCAGGCTTCGTCTGGATCAATTTCGAATAGGATGGGATTGTCACCGATACGGTGTTGTCTTTTAATCAGGTTTTGACGAGTAAAAAGATAAAGGCACGAATTTTCTTCGTATACCGGTGGCAGGTCCTGGGTCTGGAGGAGAACCGAGGGATCATGGTTGATAGCCCTTCCGGTCTGATCATACAATCGAGTTTGCAAATGGGTAACAGAGAAGAGAGAGTCCTTTTCGGGATACTCAACCAAGAATCTCTCTATCGCACGCGATACTGTTTCGGGGCGTAGCAAAGGATTGGTGCTGTGCGTCTGCAAATAGAAATCGGCCTGTATCTGTGCAATATCATGTAGCAGGATGTTGTTCATTGGGATGTCGTCGGCGCGCAGGTTCTCAGGACGGACGAGAATCATCACCTGTGGGAAGTGTTGGTTCAAGCCATCCATGACAGGATCAGAGTCGGTATCCACAACGACTTGGTCGATTTCGGGGACAGATAACAGGGCTTCGATGATGTATTGAAAAAGCGGTTTCCCGGCCAGCGGACGGTAGTTTTTTTTGGGCACACGCTGACTGTGGTGACGCATGGGAACAAGTGCAACAATCGAGGACATATGAAATCCTATAAGAGTGGGTCAACGCCAGTGTACACGAAGATTGATATCATAATACTTCTGGGCGCATTTCGTGATCCAAAACCCTGTTTTCCCCTGGGGATCAAAATCGCGAATGCCGCCTACAGGTAAACCGTCAATGCCAAAAACATTGACCCATTCGTCTCCATCGGCTATCGCAGCCTGAATCTCACTCTCTCTGGAATCCCACGCCTGCGCCCTCTGGGCATAGATGGGTATCTTCTCTGCAGTTACCGTAAGCGAGTACAACGGAAAGGTATAAGAAGCAAGCAAGAGTACAGCCGCAACTGCTTCAAGCCATTTGGCAGTGTATATTTCCCGTAAAGCAAGACCTGTGATCCAGCCCGGGACCACAAAGGCAAATACGGCGAAAAAGCGGGGGATAATCATCGTCCTATCTGCGGGAAGTCCCCTTTCGATATATGCGCTAGGAGCAAGCGAAGCCGTCACTAAAAAGATAGACAGGATGCCTACCAGCGCAGCGAGAATCAAGGTTTTTACAGGTTTGTTCATTTTTATCTGAGAGGGCAAAAACAAAAACCCGGAAAAAATCGACATCAAGATCAACAGGATATTTTGATGATTTTTTATCGACAGAACGAAGAAGGCATAGGTAAACTGGTACAACAGTACAATCAGTTCGACCAACCTGGCAGGTTCACCATAGCGTTCTTTCCGGACCTGTGTGGTTGGCGCAAACACCAACAAAGTCATCGCCGCTACCGCACCGGCAAGCGCCACCATCGCTGGCACAAAAGTTTTCACAGCCCAGGATCGCTTCTGGAAATTGCCGATCCCCGCGATGAGGGTATATAGGCCCAGTGTGGAGACCAGCACCGAGCTACTAGCTTCGGAGAAGCCGCCGCCGAGGAGGGCTAGAACGAAAACCAACATAGTCAATAATACTGATGGCTTTTCTCGATTGCTGTGCATCGTTATAAACACAAAAATCCAGGGAAGAAATACCAGCGGCGTGAAATAAGTCAACATACCAGTGCGCCAGTAAAGGGACTGAAAAATATGTGGGGAAAGATAGATCGAAAAATATGCGATGGTAGATGCAGCTAAGATAACCAACCACTTTGAAAGCCGATATCCAGCCATACCTGCAACGTTATAGAAAAGATACGCCAGCCCCGCCAGCCAAATGGTAACCGTTAAAGGCGTCATCAGCTGCATGCCGAAAATCTCGAAGGCCTGGATCAGACCCGCGAATATCGTGACTGAATAGCGGCTAGGTGTGTAGGTCACGTTGTAGGCATATCCGCTCAACGTTTCCAAAAAGCCTAGGTTCTTGAAATCGGCGTTGTAACACCAATCGTCCGCCCAATAGCGGTTGTAATAACCCAGGTAGGAAAATAGACCTACACCCGCCAGGAACAATATCAGACCAACGATAAAGACAAATCTCTTAAAATCGAATTTCATCGGGAGAACCAAAAAGTAATTATTTCTCTGTTGTATCCTGCGGTTTGCGAAAACTATACACCAGCGCAATGATCGCGATCAGTAGGAATATGCTATGGAACTGTTCTAGAAAAGAGATTTCAATAAAATAGACCATTCCAAAGATAAATGCAGCGATGATCGCAATCGCCCGCGACTTTTTAGTCACACGTGGTAAGAAAGGGGAGCTTTTTAAATTAAAACGGCGTTGATATAAAACCGACAGCCACCCTACTAAAGCAAATGCGCCAACGATGATCAAGATGAGGATAATGATTTCTTTCATGGTTACCGATTATACCGAATCGGTTCGACCTCCCGCTCATCAGTTTCCCCCGCGCTCCAGTGCGGATAATAAAATGTCTGCCGTAAGTGCTGGGTAACGGGACCCGACTGACGGTAGCCCTGGTATGTCCCCCAGAATTGCATATAGCGGAACCAGAAAATTGACGCGAAGCTCTTCCACACAACCCGCTGGTGTACCGCATGGAATATATCGCTGAGGATGTTGGTTCCGGTCAAACGGACAAAATCGTACACGTTGAAATGTGACTCGGGGAAAATACGCTTGAAGGCCATCGCTTCGCGCCGATATCGATTTAGCACGCCATAGGGTGTCTCTTTATGGATGTGGATGATCTCAGCATGCGCGGCATAAGAAATCGCATGCCCAGCACTCTGTGCCCATTTACCCCAGGCCAAGTCTTCCAAACCAGTTAACGTTTCGTCGTAGGGATGCTCTTCCCATAGAGAGCGCCGGATAGCTGCATTGGCATTGTTACAAAAAGGGCTTTCCTGCCACGCCACGTCCGCATCGGGGAACCATTGGCGGAAAATCTGGTGCTCGGAAAATTTCGAGGTTTCCATGCCACGCTGTTTGCCATAGACCAGCGCTACTTGCTCATTTTCAAATGGACGCAGCAAGCATTCCAACCAATCGGGATAAACAGGATAAACATGCGCGCTGGCAATGACTATCAGTTCGCGCGTCGCTGCCTGGACCCCGAAATTGAGTGAGCGCCCAAACGTAAACTCACCTGACGGGATGTATACGATCTTGCCGCCGTATGATTCTGCAACAGCAGCGGTAGAATCAATGGAACCAGAGTCTACGAGAATAATCTCCACATCTTTGAAGGTTTGCTGTTGAATGCCTTCGAGGAGGCGCGGCAAGTGCTGCGCTTCGTTATAGGCGCGGATGACGATGGTACATTTCATAATGTTATTGTAGGGGCGAAGCACCTGTGCCCGAATGGGTATGCTTCGCCCCTACGGTATTTACCAATCGTTGTCTTTCTCATACCCCAATCTTATCAACAAATCTCCGGCCACAGCCTTGAAGATTTTTTTGTGCTCATCCGTAAAGTTTTTTTTCCATTCGCCGGTCTTGCCTGATCGGAAGGTGGGGGATTTACTCGGGTTGATGGAGTTTTCCAAAGATTTCAGGAGCAAACTTCGGTCCGCTTGAAGCGGGACGTAGGTCAGGAAGTGGTCAATAATGCGATGCAGAGTCCCGGCGCGGTCATGAATCAAGTCTTCAAAATGGATTTTCAGCATTGAGGGTTGATCAAGCCAGTCCATATAGGGAGCGAAGCGTCCAGCGATATCGAGAAATTCCACATCCGCATCGGGCTGCCCCAAAATACTGACCTTGAGTCGCGCGTCAAAATCGGGCAGTGACTGGTAGTAGGTGTGATGGACGTGGTTCGGTTCCATCTCGGTGACGTAGAAAACGTGTGAGACTGCCACGTCGCGGGGATCGCGGTAAATGAAGTATGGCACAAATGCAGGCGTTGTTACGCGTTCAACAGCTCCAGGCCGGGCAAACAAGTGCGCGGAGGCGATGTCACTCGGGCCCAAAGATTCCAGCCAGTGGAGGGCTTGCTGGGGATCCCGCTTGCGTCCGCTGTCGCCCTCGTATTCGGCGTAGAAGGAATGCAAACGGCGGGTAAAAGGCGCAACGCGGCTAAACCCGAGCAGGATTTGATCAAGCAGGTGCGTGCCACTCTTTGGGAAGGAGATACCAAGTAAAACCGGCCAGCCGTCCTTTGGCGCGGGCAGGGATGCAAAGCGGGCGCGCTGGGCCAGTTTTTCGGTCTGGTAGATAATGCGGCGGAGCGATGCTTTGATAGGCATAGGCGTATTTAACCACAGAATTCTCAAGCGTGTAAAAGTGATATACTCAAAAACACTGCTGCTATTGTGTTCAGGGAAAGGGAAAAAAGTGAAAAGAACCATCTTCAACACCCCACTTATCACCCCGGTCTTCCGCTATCTGTTTAAATTCTCGTTGCGGATTCTAGGCTGGCGCGTGACGGGACAACTGCCCGACATCCCAAAATTCGTCATTATCGGCGCGCCGCACACCTCCAACTGGGACTTCGTCATGTTCCTGGCGCTGGGCTTCCTCTTGAAAGGAGACCTGCGCTACATGGGCAAAAAAGAATTGTTCCGCTGGTCCTTCGATGGATTTTTCAGATGGTGCGGCGGCGTCCCCGTGGACCGTTCCAAACCGCAGGGACTGGTGGAGCAAACGGTGCAGGCCATTCAGGAAGCGGACTATTTTCAACTGGTCATCACCCCCGAAGGCACACGCAGGTGCAAAATCCGGAGCATGTCGTCCACGGATTCCGGAGCATGCCGTCCACTAATT
>CAZCPP010000154.1:0-9184 GCA_964500655.1 uncultured Anaerolineaceae bacterium
ACCACAGGTGGTTCATGCCATCCCATCAATCCCTAAAAAGGGCAAAGTCCAGATGATTACTCCTTATTATTTATACCTGGATATCTGAGCAACCATTTCTATCATGCAATATTCAACCAACTGAAAGTAGACATTTTTCACTTTATATATTTCATTATAACAGTCATTAGTATACAGGCGGATTAATTTTCAATTTTTCAAATTTCATTACATCCATCACTACCTTTCTCAGCACATATCCTCTACACTATAAGATATGAGCCTTTCTGATTCTGTTCAGAAAATCCGCGTTGGTTGCCCCGCCCACAACTGTGGCGGCCGCTGCTTGCTGGTTGCGCACATCCAGAACGGGCGCATCATCCGCCTGGATACTGACGACCGCCCCGATACTATCGCTGCGCCGCAACTGCGTGCCTGTGCACGTGGGCGCGCTTATCTGCACCGGCAGTATCACTCCGACCGGTTGACCCATCCGCTCAAACGGGTCGGCGCACGTGGGGAAGGGGAGTTTGAACGGATTTCATGGGATGAAGCCTTGGATACCGTCGCGGGGGAGTTCGAGCGTGTAAAGAATAAGTACGGCAATTCAGCCCTATTCGTCCCTTACGGCACTGGTTCCTACAATCAACTGAATGGCTCGCACGTCGCCCGCCGGCTGATGAACACCTACGGCGGCTGTCTCGGAATCTACAACTCCTATTCGTGGGCTGCCATCAACGCCGCCACGCCTACCGTCTACGGCACGCTGGTCACCGGCAATCAACGACAGGACTGGCTCAACAGCCGCTACATCCTGATGTGGGGCTGGAACCCGGCTGAAATGCGCGATGGCACCAATTCCGATTACTTCGTAAAGCTGGCTCGTCAGAATGGCGCCAAAGTGGTCTGCATCGATCCGCGTCACTCGCTTTCTGCTGCCGCCCTGGCCGATGAATGGATACCGATCCGCCCCGGAACCGATGCCGCCATGATGAGCGCCATGGCCTACGTTATGCTAACTGAAGAACTGTATGACGCAGAATTCGTCCGCACGCATTGCATCGGTTGGGACACCTCCCAAATGCCCCCCGGCTTGGAAGACGCCGAAAGTTACACTGACTACCTGCTTGGCCTCCGCGATGGCGTTCCCAAATCCCCGGATTGGGCCGAGCCCATCACCGCTATCCCTGCTGCTACCATAGCCCGCATCGCCCGCGAGTACGCCACTGTCAAGCCCGGCGTGCTCTATCAGGGCTACGGCATGCAGCGTCGCGCCTATGGTGAACAGGTTGTCCGCGCCGGATGTGTGTTGGCTGCTATCACTGGTAATGTAGGTATCCCCGGCGGTTGGGCCAGTGGGTTAGGACTGCAAGCCCCGGACGGCGGTCCGCAATGGACAGTTTTCCCGTTGGGAGAGAATCCCGTGAGAGCGGCCATCCCAGTCTTTCTGTGGACCGAAGCTTGCCTCCGTGGCAAGGAAATGACTCAATCCGACGGCGTCACTGGCGCCGATCGTCTCGATAACGACATCAAGCTGATCTACGCCGTCGCCACCAACTGCCTGATAAACCAGCATGCCAACGTCAACCGCTCGGCTGAGATCCTGCATGACGAGTCCAAGGTCGAATTCCTGGTAGTGCAAGACAACTTCCTAACTTCAACAGGAAAATTCGCCGACCTGATTCTACCGGCCTGCACCCAATTCGAGACCTGGGGTCTGGAAGATGGCTGGAAGTATGGCGATGAGGTTATTCTACAGCCCAAGCTGGTCGAGCCGCCTGGTGAATGCAAATCCGATTACCAGATCTGTGCAGATATCGCCGAGCACCTGGGCATCGGCGAATCCTTCACCGAAGGCCGCGACGAAAAAGCCTGGGTGGAGTGGTGCCTGGATCATTATCGTGAAACCCAATATCCCGATCTACCCACGCTGGACGAGTTCATTAAAAGTAACATCGGCGCCTACACCTTGCCGGTCACCAAACCCACCATCGCTTTCGAAGAGTTCCGTCGTGACCCGGAGAAGTTTCCATTAGAAACACCCAGTGGCAAAATCGAAATCTTCTCTAAAGAACTCTATGATCTGAAGGATCCCGACGATATTCCGGCCGTCCCCAAATATATCCAGGAATGGGAGAGTCCATTTGATGACTGTCATTGCGAGGGCGATAGCCTGACGAAGCCCTGGCCCGTCGGCCAGGACGGGCAATCTCCCGTTAAACAGGATGAACCGCAGCCCGAGGAGATTGCCACACCGCTTGCGGCGTCTCGCAATGACAACATTAAATATCCACTCCATGCCATTGGCCACCATACCCTTGCCCGCGTGCACTCTACGCACGCCAACAACGATCTGCTGGCTGAAGCGTTTCCACAACGAGTATTCATCAACCCTATTGATGCAAAAGCGCGTGGCATCCAGAATGGGGAGGTGGTGCGTGTATGGAACGATCGTGGTGAACTGGTAATCCCTGTTAGGATCACCCCCCGCATCTTACCTGGAGTGGTGGATATCCCTCAAGGTGCCTGGTGGTATCCGGATGAAAACGGCGTTGACTTTGGAGGCAACATTAACGTGCTCACTTCCGAGCATTGGACGCCATATGCATTTGGTACTTCACAGCACACCATTATGGTTCAGATCGAAAAATACAAGCACAGAGGGAAAAAATGAAACTCCCTTTGTGCTTCTTCGTGTCCTTCGTGGTGAATAAGTGACATACGTCTTTAGCTTTGACGCCTCAGCTTGCAGCGGTTGTAAGGCCTGCCAGGTAGCCTGCAAAGACAAGAATCAGCTACCTCTGGGAGTGCTATGGCGGCGAGTATACGAGGTTTCAGGCGGTGAGTGGAATAATGTAGCATCAGAATCAACTAGCCCAGGTGTATGGGTGAACACTGTTTTTGCCTACAACCTGTCGATGGCCTGCAATCATTGTGTGCACCCTAAATGCGTGGGTGTTTGCCCAACTGATGCTTACATCATTCGTGACGATGGGATTGTCTATATCGATGAATCCAAATGCATGGGTTGCGGTTATTGTTTCTGGGCTTGCCCGTATGCCGCTCCGCGTTATAACCCCGATGCCGGGGGGATGTCCAAATGCAACTTCTGTTATGACAACATCGATATGGGTTTGCCACCTGCCTGTGTAGCAGCCTGTCCGATGCGAGTATTGGATATTGGAGAGGTTAACAATGAAAAAAGTTTGAAACACAATGAAATATCACTGTGGGAATCTTTACCTGATAAACACCCTTTCCCCTTGCCGGCATATTCGCATACCGAACCACACTTGGCGATAGATCCGCATTCGGGTATGGTACGTGCGAATGAAGGCAGAATCAATAATCAGGAAGAAGTCAAACCCAAAGAAACCAAAAATGAAATCTCTCTGGTTGTATTTAGTTTGTCAATTCAGATGGCGGCCGGATTGACTCTTCTCTTGGCTTTGACTGGGAGTAGATTTTCTTATATGCCTGAGTTACTAATTATTGGCTTATTGCTAATCATTGGTACACTCAATTCATTTTTGCACCTTGGTAAACCGATAAATGCCTGGCGCGCTATGAATCACCTGAAAAAGTCGTGGTTGAGTCGCGAGATTTTCATGGTAGGCATTTTAGGAGCGTCATGGTTGTATGCAACTTTCTCGGCCTGGTATAAGGTTACGACTCCTGCTTTCTGGTTTATGGGGTTATCTGGAATTGGACTGGTCTACTGTATGGCACGTGTATATCGCCTGCACAGCATCCCGGCTTGGGATACCTGGCGTACAAATGTGGGCTTTGGTGTAACCGCGCTGTTGCTCGGGAGCGCGGCTAGTATGCTTATTCGGGAATGGCGGGAACAGCCGATCGATGTCTGGGGATGGTACTTAATTGTCCTATTTAGTGTTCAGATTTTATTGCAGCTTTCTGATAGGTATCCGATTCATATTGGGGCTAGCAGGCTGAGGCTTTTTTTGACTTTGGGAGGACTCATTGTTAGCCTGGTTGCGCAGTTATTCTCTGCCCCATTTGGCATTTGGATCGTTCTAGCAATATTCATACTAGCTATGGGTGAAGAAATTATTGGTCGCCGGCTCTTCTACGAGCATCTCAGTCGTCGGCTGCTTTAGAATCCGTCATCCCTTTTTCAAGATCTCCGCTGTTTCTGGTAGTATTTCAAAGGCGCGATTGGCGATTTCAACGGTAGCAGGTCCAAGTCCGCAGGCAGGTGCGAGGATACTGCGGGATGCGAATTCGTCTGGGTGGAGTTTGACACCCCGGTTCGCAGCTTTCTCACAGATCAGCTTGATTCCATCTCGCAACCTTTTCGCCAGCGATTGAGGAGTCTCGTTAAAGATTTGCTCGGTATTTGGAATCAATCCCCAGCAGATCGCACCACCGCGATCCAGAAATTCGCGTACCTCAACCGGATATAGTGCTAGGTTTTCGATAAACCCATAGGCATCAAGATTTAAGATATCGACCTTTGTTCCGAGCAAGACACTCCAGTCGGTGTTGCCACAACAATGCGTGCCTGTGATAGCTCCGTCAGCGTGCAGCGCTTCGTAGATCTCATCCAGCCAGGTGACGACCTGGTCCTTGCTCAGGTTGATATAAGCCGAGCCAAAGGAGGCCATGTAGGGCTCGTCCACAAACATGAGCACCTGCTGACTGACCGAACCCAATTGCTGGACTTGCCAACGGGCGTTGAAGGTCATGTGCTTGATGAGCACATCCACATATGCATCGGTATACAAACAAGCACGCCCATCCTGATCAGTTACCGTCAACCCAAAGCTGATGGGACCCATGACATGCCCTTTGACATAGTTGGCTGGTTTACTCTTGAGTGCTTCTATCAACATATAAAAACCTTGCGCATAGTCATTGTGTAAAGCAAATGCCTCAAGATTTTCATCTATGACACCTTGATAAAAACTTTCCAGCGCACTGTCATAATCAGCGGCACTAAAATCGATATATGCTTTCTCGTTTTCCTCATCCACAACGGCGCTGGGAAGGGTAGGCGCGTATTGAGTATAGATATTCTCTCGAAAGTCAAGGCGTACTAATTGCATCCAGGCTGGGATGTCCAATGTAGACAGGAGACGCGAATTTAATTCATCTGGATCTAGATGTGGCACTGAGCCTATATGGGTAGTATGGAAATTGAATTCTGGCACTTGAACTCCTTTGAAGTTATTATACAATTAGATATACAATTTACCATTTTGGATTGTCTAGAAAAAGGAGGTGAATTTTGAAGACCAAGATCTTAATTATTTTTGTATTCATTGGGTTAATTTTAGTCGGATGTAGCAATGGAGGGCCTTCAAATGCTGAAGCACGGGAAGTGATCTATGGGGTGTATTTAAGGGAAGCGAGAATTATAAAGAAAACTCAGTGTGAATTAACTCCCAAAATGGTAGAAGATGGTTTTCAGAATGTATGGTTGGTTTTATACAAATTCGAGGGTTCAGATAAAACAGGAGGAATGGTTCTAGCAGAGTCAGATTCTGAAGAATATCCCTGGAAAGTATATATGGGAATGACAAAAAATTGCCCGGAGTATTAGTATTGTGAAGCAATGGAGATGGGTTATCACACAGTCCTCGTGTAAAATACCTTCAACATTATCAGATAGTCAATAAACTTGGAGGCGGAATGGGAAATACACTTCGGAAGGGTATAGCTGCAGCAAAGGCGAGCGATAAAGAACAAGCCTTTCAATTATTGACACGCGCCACACAGGATCCATCCACTGCGGTGCAGGCATGGATCTGGCTTTCAGGTGTGGTTCAAGACGATTCTGAGCGTCTATTTTGCCTCGATAATGCATTGCGAGCTGATCCAAATAATGAGATTGCCAAACGTGGCGCATCCATGTTGCGTCAAAAGGGGATTTTTCCGGCTCCACCCAGCCCTCCTGCCTCAGCACCTTCATCTTTGGAGGTTGAATCACCAGTTTTTCATCAATCAGAATCCCCTCCACCTGTAATCCCCGCAAGGGAGGTGGAGACTCAACAAGCCCCGCGCCCAAAAATTTCTCAACCTGAACCTGTGCAATCAGTACCTGCTGAAAGTAATAGCTCACCAGGCAAACCACCAGATAGGGTTAACTCGCTGCAAGGATCAGATGCGAGATCGCCTGAACTACCAGGTAAACAAGTACCAACCACGTCTGGTGCGTCACCTCCGGGTGCCCCGGTTTCCGATACTGAGATGCAGGCCATTTATCAGTATGTGGCCGGGGAACTTTCTCGCAATACTGTTCCGCAAGTTATTGAAAGAGAATTAATCAATCGTTCCGTTCCTCCTGAACTAGCAAAACAAATCATTACCTCTACCCAACGTGCTCTGAAAAAGGGAAGTGGAGAAAAATACCGCAAACGTATGGTTCGGGGCATATTATGGACGGTTGCTGGTGTGATTGTGACTTGTGGAAGCTATATGTTCGCAAGCGATCTGAGCGGTAGTTATCTCTTGTGTTGGGGAGCGATCATATTTGGATTGATTGACTTTTTTGTCGGCCTGTTTGGCTGGCTAGCGAACAAATAATTCAAAGGAGTTGTGAAATGCAAACATTACAGATGTCGGAGATATTGATCCTCATTCTCGTGGGATCGGTTAGCGCAGTTATTGGAGGTCTTGTTGGAGGGCTTACTATATTGGTAGCCATCAGAGCAATTCCCGGCATGATGTTTAGTATGATGTCTGGAATGATGGCTGGTAGGATGGAGGATGTGGGAGAAGAAGGATTTAGCCCCATGGATTGTTGAATGAAGATGATGGAGAGCTTCGGAGAAGCTCAATCTGAAGAATAAGTCAAAGTATTTTTATTGGCGGCATTTTGTCATAAGGAGTCGTTTGACACAATGAAAGCAGAAACGATACAGGATGCGATGCGGGTTGATTTTCATGATGATAATCTCTTTCGAAAAGCGCAGGAGTACGGTTTCAAATATTTAGAGCAAGCCTTTGATCGAAATGTGTATCCCACACAAGTTGCGATCGACAATTTGGCAAAATTTGACGAGGATATGCCAACATCCCCAGCAGTTGCGTCAGGCGTGCTTGATCTGCTAAATCAGCATGGTTCTCCAGCGACTGTCTCGCAAATCGGGGGGCGCTATTTTGGATTTGTTTGTGGCAGCGCTGTCCCGGCTGGCTTGGCAGTGAAAACCCTGGCTACATTTTGGGATCAAAATGCTGCCATGCATGTCCTTTCTCCAATTGCATCCAAATTGGAATCCGTGGTTGAAAAGTGGCTGAAGCAAATCTTTGACCTTCCGGAGAGCATCGTGGCCGGTTTTGTCAGTGGCACCTCAATGGCTACCTATTGTGGACTTGCGGCAGCCAGATACCGATTGCTTGAGCGAGCTGGCTGGGACATCAATACAAAAGGATTTTATGGTGCTCCGCAGATCAGAGTGGTAACTGGAAAACACGCTCATTCAACCGTGCTAAAAGCAATCAGTTTGTTGGGGTTTGGCACTGATAATATCGGATGGGTTGAGGTGGATGAACAGGGAAGAATTATCCCTGAGATGTTGCCAACATTAGACGAAAAAACATTGGTCGTGCTTCAAGCCGGAAACGTTAACAGTGGTTCGTTTGATGATTTTGAAGAGATTTGTGCCTTAGCCGGAAAGGCGAATGCCTGGGTACACATTGATGGTGCCTTTGGATTATGGGCAGCAGCAGTTGAAAAGTTTCGCCACCTGACTAAGGGCATTGAAAAAGCGGATTCGTGGTCGGTTGACGGTCATAAAACGCTCAACACGCCTTACAATTGTGGCATAGTCATGTGCAAAGATCAGGAAGCAATTACGTCCGCGCTGCATATGTCCGGCAGTTATATTGTGCTGAGTGAAGATAGAGACAACATGTTTTATACGCCTGAGATGTCACGAAGAGCGCGGATTTTCGAGCTGTGGGCGACCTTGAAATATTTGGGGAAATCTGGCATTGATGAAATGGTGCTCGGATTTCACGAACGGGCTAAACAATTTAAAAAAGAGTTGCGGGAAAATGGGTTTGAGGTTCTGAATGATGTCGTTTTCAATCAGGTTCTGGTGTCATGCGAGAACGATGAGCTTACGGAACAGACGGTTAAAGAAATCCAGGAGGCCCGCGAGTGTTGGGTTGGGGGGGCAAAGTGGTTTGATCGCTCTGTAATCAGGATCAGCGTTTGCTCCTGGGTTACTACTGAAGAGGACGTGTCACAATCCGTACGTTCGTTTGTAGCCGCCAGGGAGAAAGCAGAGCAAGGGTTGAAGTTGACCTAGGAGAAGGGAATATACCATGAAAATCGATCGCATAGATTTGTATTACCTCAAAGTTCCATTGGATAAAAATAAGCCGGGTTTCTTTGGTGATCCCACATACTTCATGCCCAGTTGGATCCCGGGATTCCGACAATCTGAAATGAGGTGTTATTTCCTTTGTTTAGGGACGGATAGTGGACTTGAGGGCTATGCCGCCATGCCCGCTATGGGCCTCGAGCGCAAAGGGCTGGGTTCTATCATGGGGAATTACCTGATGGGGATCAATCCCATGGATATCCGCCTGGTCAACCAGCGTATTCAGGAATTTTCCTATATCGGGATGCGCAACAGCTGGATTGACGCCGCCTTCTGGGACATTATCGGGAAAGTGAAAGGGGAACCGTTATGGAAGCTACTGGGTGGAACTGGTGGCTCTGTCTATCCCTACATGTCAACCGGATCAACCCATGACCATAATCAGGCGGTGATTCGCGACATTGCTAAGCGAGCTTTAAACCAGGGTTACAAGGGCTTGAAATTGCGAGCGAAAAGCGATCAACTTGACCCAATGGTGGATTTTATCGGAGCCGCTCGCGATGAAGTTGGCGATGAGTTGAATCTGATGGTGGATGCCAATCAGGGCTGGCCGGTTGACCTGCTCGATGAAACGCCGAAATGGGATCTGGGTTTTGCACTTGATTTTGCTCAGTCTATTGAACAATACAACATAAAATGGCTGGAAGAACCCCTCAACCGCGGTAATTTTGAAGGTCTGGCGGAACTTCGGAAGAATACAAAGACACCCATAGCGGGTGGAGAATTGAACTCAAGCTGGCGGGATTTTATTGCTATGTTGAATCTAGGTAGCCTGGATGTTTATCAGCCAGATGCAGTTATGGCCGGTGGCACCTACGCCGGCGGCATTTCGGTGGTCTACTGGTTAATTCGGG
>CAZCPP010000155.1:0-9181 GCA_964500655.1 uncultured Anaerolineaceae bacterium
TTTCCCTTGTCGATTCAGCCTGTTATTCAACCTAAACGGGCAAAGTCCAGTTTATGGGACAGGTTGGATTCTTATGTATGCAATAATATCGCACTGGATGGTGATTACGGAAGAGGAACATCTATCTCGGATTTTTGGGAAAGACTATGAGATGTACTGTTCAGAGGTGCCAAGGTATCTATCGGTCCGATGATCTTTGGAATATTGAGAAAAAACTTCGGTAATAATTCAGTTATCAATGAATGATAGGTTCAATTGGACGTCATCATGGAAAAATGGGTAACAGGAAGCTTGCAGTTTCATAAGGACTAGTGGAAACAAATAAATAGCGAATTCAAGGTGTAGAATGCAATCAGCATATCGGTTGAAAATACCCATGTCAATAAGACAAGGGTCATCTGAAATAAACCATTTGATTCGATGTTAACTCTGGTTGAATTCTTTCTGGTGGCGCCAAAAAAGTGTTAGTGCTGCTATTAACGCTACAATAGCCATCGCAATCTGATTGGCATTTATTCCTCCCAACATAGCGGCATCTAACCTCAAGAAATCGAGTAAAAAGCGTCCAAAAGGATATATGATCAAGTAAATCAGAAAGATGTCTCCATGCTTGAGACGTTCTCTAAATCGGCGCATCAGCCAAATTAACAGCGCCATATTCATAAGATTCCAAAGCGACTCATACAAGAACAATGGGTGATAATATTCCTGTGTCTCGAATCCTGACAAACGATACAAAGGTTCAATAAATATTTTCCACGGTAAATCGGTCGGGGCACCATATATTTCCTGGTTGATAAAGTTGCCCCAACGCCCGATCGCTTGTCCCAGGGCTAGTCCAGGAGCTGCAATATCAGCCCATTCGGAAAAATTCAAGTCGCGTTTGCGGGAATAAAAAAAGAGCACCAAAGCCCCCCCAATGACAGCACCAGGAATTCCAAGACCTCCATTGCGCAAATTAATTAGGTCGAAAGGGTGGGTCAAGTAAAATAAAGTAGTACGACCTTCAGCAATTGCAGATGGTGAGGGTGTGAAGACATGCCATAAACGTGCACCAACCACCCCACCAATGATCAACCAAATGAGCATATCCCAAACAAGTTCCGGGTCATGCTCACGACGTTTGGCTTCACGTGCTGCTAACCAGCCGCCAGCTAGTGTACCGAACATAAGAATAATGCCATAATAGCGAATAAATATGGGGCCTAATTGAAATCCTTGTGACATGAATTTGTACCTCAATAGTTTATATTATTTCATTTGAGTATGTGCTTGCCTGCGAACAAACCAAATCCTTTGTAAGGCGGTGAAATTACCTAGAATCGCCAGGATCCACAAAGCGATGATTGGCTGATTGAATACCAATAGCGGCGCAAGCACTAGGTAACGTTCCACTCGAGTCAATAATCCAACCTTGGCTTCATATTGCAGGCTTTCAGCACGTGCTTTTACATAGGATACCAGCACTGAACCAGATGCTGCTGCAAATGCCAACACGCTGCCCAAGGCATCTCCTTGATTGGCAAAATGATACATTAGGGCACCAAGAATTGCTAACTCTGCATAGCGATCACTTACTGAATCAACAAAGGCGCCGAAATCACTTGGGTCCCCGCGTAATCGCGCCATGGTACCATCCAATGCATCTACGGGGGTCATAATTAACATCAACCATCCACCCAAAATCAGTTTTCCCTGCGAAATATAGTAGGCACCTAGAAAATTACCAGCCAATCCCAGGGATGTCATCATATTCGGGGTCATCCCAATATTTAGGAAAAATCTTCCTAACGGATCAACTGCCCACTTAAACCAGATACGCAATCGATCTGTCAACGTAACAGGTACTCGTACATCATTTTTTTCCACAAAGATTACTCCCAAATAAAATAATTTATTTACTCAGAGCCTATTCTTCGGTAAACTCATCATCGGAATCCAACAATACTTCCCTCTCACGGCCGCCTCCTCGTGACGATCCAACTATTCCCATCTCTTCCAGCTGATCAAGTAAACGTGCTGCACGCGGATAGCCAATACGCAAACGCCGTTGGAGCAAAGATGCTGAGGCGCGCTGCGTCTCTTGGATTAATAAAACTGCTTCCCCTATCAAAGCATCATCGCCACTTTGGGTCGGTTCCCGGAGTAATTTCTCCCAAGGGGGTTCATCATCCAACGGTATGTCAGTATTTTTTTGCCAGTGGGTGATAATTTTTTCAATTTCCTGGTCGGTAACCATGACCCCTTGTGCACGCAATGGATTGCCAACTTCTGGGTTTAAGAATAGCAAGTCTCCCCGACCTAACAAGGTTTCAGCACCAGTAGTATCCAAAATTACACGGGAGTCAACGCCCGATGCAACAGCAAAAGCCAACCGCGCCGGAAAGTTGGCCTTGATTAGGCCTGTCACCACTTCTGTGCTTGGGCGTTGAGTAGCCACCACAAGGTGAATTCCTGTGGCCCTTGCCATCTGCGCCAAACGCACTAAGTTATGCTCAGTTTGGTCTGGGGCAGACATCATTAGGTCAGCTAATTCATCAATAATAACTACAATTCGCGGTAACGGTTTACCATCTTCACGGCGTGTAAGCTTTCGATTATACGCATCTAAATCCCGCGTTTTTGCGCCTTCGAGTAAGCGATAGCGATGTTCCATCTCGACCACAATCCAGCGTAACACTCCCATGATGCGATCGATATTCGTCTCCACTTTGCCATACAAATGCGGTAGGCCGTTAAAGCGTAACAATTCAACCATTTTGGAATCAATCATAATTAAACGTAAATTATCTGGTGAATTGTTCATCGATAAGCAAGCGGCTATGGATGTTATACACACCGATTTTCCGGATCCGGTAGCACCGGCTATCAAGAGATGTGGCATGAGGGACAGATCAGTTACCAAAGGGTGACCAGAAACATCCCGACCCAAAGCAATTGTCAACGGCGAATTAACTTTGTAAAAGGCGTCAGTTTCCATTACAGGTCGTAAGCGCACAACTGATGAGCGCGAGTTTGGTACTTCCACACCTACATATGGTTTCCCCGGTACAGGTGCCTGAATTCGTAGTCGTTGTGCCGAGAGCGCTAGGGTCAGATCCTTTTGCAATGCTGCGATCTGAGCTACACGCACTTTCATCTGCCGAGCGTCTTCTTCGGCAGAACCGGTCATTTTAATAAAACCAGGTTGAACTGCGAATTGTGTTACTGTCGGGCCAACGCGAAATCCAATCACAGTAGCAGGTATACCAAACTCAGAAAGGGTTTTTTCAATCAAACCGGCAATCTGGTTTATCGTTCGCTCGTCTGGGCGAGCAGCCTGATCACTGGATAAGATCGTGAGTGCCGGAAATTTCTCACTCCGTGGTGGTGGTATGGCTGGGCGATCATCTTGATTTTCTGGTGCTCGCAAGGATTTTCGAAATTCAGCCGGGAGGGGTGTTGGTTTCGGCTTCTTTTTACTTTTAGGCTTTGCAAGGGTCGGAGAAGCTATCTTTCGTGGTTCTTTAACTGACGTAGCAATTTCTTCATCAACATTGGTATCTCCTGCAATTTGCACCAGCCACTGTTCGACCCGAATCCACAAGCCAAAAGCACTCATGAAAGCCAGAACCCATAAAACGATGAGGAGAACCGTCCCCCACATTTTTTCTGCAACCATCCAAGCTAGTGTGGCGAGCCCCCAACCAACGCGACCTCCATCCATTCCGGGCTCGGAAGATAGCCCTCCCTTAACGGCTAGCAGGCCGAGGGTCAAAAGAAGAACGAGTTCCTGAGTAATAAGGCGATCGAAAGAAAATTTCTCCTGGTCACGACGTAGAATTGTTAGTCCGATTAAACCAATGGAAATGGCAACTAGATAACTTCCCCATCCAAACCAGAGCTTTAGAAATCCGGCCCATACTGTAAGCGATGTATCTTGTGCATTATGTGGGTCTTGATTCAATTCAACCAGCAATGTCAGAAATGTCATCAGTCCAAATGCTATCAAAATTATGCCAGAGATATCACGGATAAAACGACCAAAATGTTTATTAACCCACATTAATCGGTCAAGCCAGTTTTTACCTGACTCATCCATTTGATGGAACCGTTTGCTATCCGATTTTGATGCGCTTTCGACGTAGCGCTTCTTACGCTTCGATTGAGGCATCATCTCCATCTAAGTTGAGGCTAAGTCCCATACGTTGGTTTGTGGCATCAACATGCAGGATGCGCACCTGAACTTCCTGTTCTTCCTCTACAACCTCACGGACAGTTCTACCATCATCAAGCGGCATCTCTGATGCGTGAATTAATCCCTCAACCCCAGCTTCCAAACGAGCGAATGCACCATACGACACGACGCTAGTGACAACGGCAGGTACAATTTGCCCAATAGCAAAATCTATATCCGCTTTCTCCCAGGGATTTGGTAGCAAGCGTTTCAAACTGAGGGCAACGCGACAGCGTTCAGGGGAGATTTCAAGAACTTGCGCTTCAATTTCTTGCCCAAGATTGACAATCTGGCTGGGATGAGCAACACGCCTCCAGGATAGTTCAGAAATATGTATCAGTCCTTCTACGCCCCCCAAATCAATGAATACACCAAAATCCGTTACATTGGTCACTGTTCCAGTAATGTTCTTTCCTAGCTCTAGGGTATTGAAAAGATCCATACGTTTGCCAGGCTCGGCTAGTGCAGCACGTTCTGAGAACACCACTCTTCCATCTTCAGGTGCACACTCTATCACTTTTAATTGTAAAGTGCGGCCAACATATGATTCCAATCCATTTTCACGATTCTGATTATCTGTATTGGCAGCCATTTCCACTAAATGTGAAAAGGGAACAAATCCGTATAGTCCTTCTCCCTCTACCAACACTCCACCCCGGTTATAACCAGTGACCTGCAAATCCACAATACGGTCTTGATGATATAGATCTCGCACCTCCGTCCAATCAGGACTTTGTTTTATTTCTTCACTTTTAGTAGAATAATTGGTTCTTAAACGCTTTGAGGGCAGAGCAACATATCGCTCTTCCTCGGCCAGAACAGAATCCCACCAACTATCGTCGACTTCTGGCATTGGTTTTTCACCTTTTCGATAGGTAACCATTAAGGCCTCCTTCCCTACCTCGCTTATCGAGACTCACTCTCCATGTCGATAATTGCACGTGCAACCGCCTCCACAGCTACACGTTGTTTCCTATATAAATCTGCCTCTGACATTGCCAATCGGGCTGCAACTTCGCGCACCTTGCGCCCCTCAATGAATTTCATCTCAAGAATATTATAAAGAATCCATTCCGTTGTGAAGCGACGCTCTCCTTCAGGTTTTACCTGATCAACTGCTTTTCGTAATAACGCACGCAAAGCATTGGAAGTATTGCCCTTGTGCTCGCGCTCTAGAGTTCTGACTACGCGCAGTCCCGCTAAAGGACTATTGGTCAGCTTCGGACCGCCCCAAAAATGCGTCAACGCATCTTTGACCCAATTTGCTAAATCCGCTTCTGGTGGTATATCATCTGAAAGCAAATTCGCACGCGAGTCATAGCGTCCAAATGCCCTCAACCGCTGGAGCTTGTCAATTTCTGGTTGCAAGTCTTCCAATGAGCGGAAAACACGTTGCTGTAACTGGCGATCTTCTAAAGCAAAAGCTGCCCTGTCCGCCAATGTCCAAAGGGCATCGCGTTGGTCAGAATCAATTTCGAGAGGTTGATTTGATTGCCGCGCTACTCCCATGAGTCCAAGAAGAGAGGGAATTTCATCGCGATCCATATCATTACGCCGCCGCTGTCGTAAGGGTAGAATCCAGAAATCCCCCCAGATGAATTCATTTCTCTCATCACCGTTTTCGTGCACAGCTTCCTCTAGGGCACCAGATAATTCTTGTTGGTCAATCAATTTACGATTACCTGCTACGACGATCATTGACAGATTATCCCTATCTAAGGCAGCAACAAATGAACTTGGAGACTGCATATGGTCACGTACAGCCGCCAAGACTGTTTCGAGAAATTGTTGCATATCACCACGGGTGAGCAAACGTTCCTCAATATTCTGTAATAACTCCAATTCTGCCCGATCTCGTCCGAAGAATAACCAACGTTCCCACAGAGGCGCTACCAGCGTAATCAAATGTTCTAATAAAAGAACGGAGGCGACCACGGCCAATGGCACAAAGACCGAATATTCTTCTTGAAAGAGGAGCCCTCCTCCTCGACGAACTACTGTCATAAGTCCAAGCGCCACTGATGCAGTCACTGGACCACGTATGATCCATTTAAATAAGCGACTTTTTACCAAGCGATCAGGCCAAGATACGCCGAAAAAAGCAACCGCGTACGCCATAATGACAACCAATCCACCCACAAGCAAGTTTATTATCGTTGCTGAACTCCAGAATAAGAGCGGATATTTTGCTGCCAAAGTGTAGCCATATAACAAGTAAGGATATGATCCAAGGGCTGGTGCTGTAGCCCCTGCCATCAGATACAACATTCGCCGTTGTCCTGGCCGGGTTAACATCCTGGCATAGGCTCGAGCAAAATTAATTCCAGCCAACACCATCGCCGTGATGTAATATAGGGTGAAAATTTCAGTCCAGAAGGTACGTTCCAGATGAGGAGCAGGTTGCCCATCCGGAATAAAGCTGCCAACCAAATCTCCCGTCCCAAGCAGAAGTAAAAAGAATGCTGAAGCCAAATACATCAACCGTACAGCTAGCCTGCGCCGACCGCGAGATGGACGCCCTGCCGTCACTAGGAGAGCGTCTGAAAGATGCAAATAGGAAGCTGGGAGGAAAACAATTCCGATCCATTGCAGACGCAATAACATGTCAATACCCCAATTTGGCATGTCTTTATTTTGCAATGCATCAGTTGTAAACACAACCACAACACAAAGCAGAATGACAGCAAACGAACGCGCGACGCGATCACGGAGATTAAAGGATAATGCGTAGAGAAACAGGGAGAAGGCGGTGATGGCTATACCCGCCGTGAGAATTTGATTGATCGTTTGTATCCCCGCCAGCAAACTACCGGTCCAACCGTTAAACATAAACCTTCCCATATTCTACAATAAGGATCTCCCAAAGAACAGGGCCACGTCTTTTGTAACGTAGTAATGGTCATTATACCCGCAGAATTCAAATCCGAGCTTGAGGGCCAGGCGAATTGCAGGATAGTTTTTAGAGGACATTTCAATGAAAATGTCTCTTGCGCCTCGCGACAACGCCCAGTCTTTCGCAGCTTTCAAGAGATCACCACCAATCCCCTGTCGCCTACTCTCCGCCCCCACAACAAGATCTGTAACCCAAACCGTTGTCGCGTGACTGTGCTCAAGACAACAAGCATATCCCACCAGCGCATTCTCGATCAGAGCGGTAATTATGATAGAGCGTTGCCTCCAATCATCTGCTAATGCAAATGGATCACGGGGATAAGCTACAGAAATGGGGCGGGGTAAACGAACTTCTCGAAAATTTACCGCAACTTGTCCATTTTCTTTGCGCAAATCTAATTGCCAAACATGGTCGCTGAAGTTGGTATGATCAAGCCCCATCAATCGGGGTAAATCCGTGGCATCTGCCGGTCGAATTTGAGTGTTGGTCAAAAAAAATCCTCCAATTTTATGGTGCAACAACACGAATAGAAATTATGCACGGTGGAAATGGTTGACCTTCGTTATCGGTTACTTCAATACTTAATTGGTAATCGCCAGGGATCAGTGTTGAAGTATCCCATAAGCCCATTTCACCATTCTTAACAGTTTTTTTTCCAGCCGATATGGTCGCCCATGTTTCTGCACCCAACGGGGAGACTTCATACTTATAGAATCCGAAGTTCTCAATATCTACTGTCCCTACAAGGGTGATGATTCCGCTTATTTCCTGTCCAGGTTTAGGCGATGTCAAATCAAGCTTGCCTGGAACACATCCACTGGTTGCTTCTGATGTTGCCTGGGGGGCAGGAGCCACTAACGTGGGATCTTTAGTCGAATTGTTATTAAGGACTCCATCTGTTTGATTGAGAAAATCAAGAGTGGGTGTGGTCACTATTTCAGATGCAGGTAAGCCGGGAGCGGCAAAGGATACTAGTAGCATCTCGCCAAAAAACATGATAAGGATAAGTATCGATACTATCAGTGCTTGGCTCATTCGGCGCATAGCAAATTCCCGTTCAAGTCCAAATACTGAATCTTGTAACTCTCGCCAGGAATTCCATAACCAGCGGAGAGCAAATAAACCACCCAAGGCTAATAGAATATAGATCAGACCCTCATAAGTGGCCAAAAATCGAAATACAGCACTCATCTGGGTCCAATGCTTTAGATGGCGCTCAAAACACCGCGGATTATTGTTTCCATCTTTGGTGTGATTACTTTACCAGCCTCCATTACTTCTTCATGCGTGGTAACAGTTGATCCGTCTAAATTGGCTTTGTTACTGATGCCCGACAGGCCCAGTGAACGTAAGCCACCGTGATTTGCAATGATCACTTCGGGTACAGTGGACATACCAACGGCATCAGTTCCTGCCAGACGCAAAAACCGCAAGTCTGCCGGAGACTCAAACGAGGGACCACTTAGTCCACAATAGGTGCCTTCTCGTAAAGTTATATCCGCTTTTGCTGCGACCTTTCGGACAATAGCTCCCAGCTTTTCGTCATAAACTCGACTCATATCTGGAAAGCGCGGACCCAGTTCGTCCAAGTTAGGACCCATGAGTGGATTCAATCCGCTCATACCCATTAAATTTAGATTGTCTGAAATGAGCATCACATCACCAGGGACAAATTCGGGATTAACTCCACCAGCTGCATTTGTGACGATCATTATCTCCAGACCTAAGCGCTGCATTACACGCACGGGAAGGGTTACCTGTCCCATAGTGTAGCCTTCATAATAATGCACACGACCCTGCATAACAAAGACAGGTTGTCCTTCTAATTCACCTATTACAAGCTGGCCAGCATGACCTTCCACTGTTGAGACTGGCCAATGAGGCAAATCACCATAAGGAATGGTAACGGCACTTTCAACGGAAGCAGCCAGATCATTAAGCCCTGAACCGAGAATTACTCCAACCCTTGGATTGATATTAATCTTAGCTCGAACAACATCTGCTACTTGATCAATTTGTTCGAGTGAAATGTATTTCTGCATATTCCACCTTTAATATGAGATATTCGTTAA
>CAZCPP010000156.1:0-9175 GCA_964500655.1 uncultured Anaerolineaceae bacterium
ATTATATTAAATTTCTAAGGGGCTGTCTCCTCGACTTTTGGGACAGCCCCTTTTTTGCATTAATACACACTTAATAATACTGGTTATAATCGCATCCATGTTACAGCGTATCCTGCGCTTTTTCGACCTTATTGTCTATTTGATTTTGGGCATCCTGCTGCTCTCAGCCAGTGATCCAATCGCTGGCGAACCATTCGAACGCGCCCGTGCATATACACGCCCGATTGAATTCGACTATGTCAGTTGGAGCGCCAAAGCTGCCTTGCTCAAACTGCAAAGCACTGCTTCAGGAATGCCTGCTTACCTGTCGCGTGAAAACAGGGTACAAATTGTCATGCAGCATTTGTTCCTCACTGAACGCATTTTACAAGGTGAAGATCAGCTCAACCTAATCTACGCTGACCCTACCATTACCGATAAAGAAACCGCATCTGAACATGTACGTGCCGAACTGGTTAATATGTCTTGGCGACACAAAAATTTAACGCCGCTTGCCGAATCGATATTACAAAAACAAGTCAGTATAGTTTTGGCGGATATGGATCTCTCTAGCGGAGGGCAACCAATCCCACCCGTGTTATTCCATTCCAGTGCTGTACCAATGGGATTAGTCGTCTCACCACGCAACCACATAGAACAGCTCACGAATATCTCCGTTCAGCCTAACCTAAGTGTTGATCAACAAGTTATGCTCGAAGACCAAGTGGATAGAGCGTTAGATGTATCAACTTTGGTTGTACCCATCGGTGGTGTTGGCGTGTATCCCACCATGATCACGCGCTCTACAAACTTACCTTGGTTGCTTGAGACGATTGCGCACGAATGGGCACATAACTTTCTGACTCTACGTCCACTCGGAATGTTGTATAACTACACACCTGAGCTACGGACGATGAACGAGACAACCGCCTCTATTGTGGGTACAGAGATTGGGACTCTTGTAGGACAACGTTACTATCCCGAATTTCATCCCGCATTTATCCCATCTATTCAGCTTGCTTCCACAAAATCGGGATATCAAAATCCGAAAGATGATCCACCTGCTTTCGATTTTCGTGCTGAGATGCACACTACTCGTGTGACAGCAGATGAATTATTAGCCGAAGGAAAAATCATTGAGGCCGAAACATATTTGGAAGCAAGGCGGGAGATATTCTGGGAAAATGGATACGCCATCCGCAAGTTGAACCAAGCCTATTTTGCCTTCTACGGCGCCTATGCCGACGTACCTGGTGGCGCGGCGGGTGAAGACCCAGTTGGCCCGGCTGTGCGCGCACTTCGTGCAAAAAGCGATTCGCTGGCTGATTTCGTCAATCGTATTTCCTGGATAACATCATTCGAGCAATTACAAGAAGCGATTAATTAAAGATAGCAAATTATGCACAAACCAGTCCTTTTTTCTGTCTTGATTATTTCCTCCATTCTTAGCGCTTGCTCTCCTGAAACATCCTCATCTACCACCCCAGTTGTACCTGCCGCGCCGATAATTATCATCCCCTCCCCTCAACCAACCGAACCGGTCTGCAAAAGCTTAAATTTACAGCCTACGCCTGGGCCAGATACACCTTCGCTCTTCCCTCCAGTCAATGAGAATGACTATGTTCGTGGCGAACAAGATGCAACCGTGACCATTCTCATCTACAACGATTTCCAATGTACAGATTGTAACTATTTGTCCATGTCTTTACTTTTGCTGGAAAACCATCCCAATGACGTACGAATTGTTTATCGCTACTATCCCTATACGACATTGTTCGACAAAGGTGAGCTGGCTGCACGCGCTGCGGAAGCCGCTGCAAAACAGGGTAGATTCTGGCAGGTACACGACTTCTTATTCGAAGAACAGACCGATTGGGTAGACCTACCTGTTGATTCATTTGAAGGCTGGATCACAACTCGAATTGGGGAACTCGAGCTAGATAGTACACGTTTTACAACTGAATATAATAGTGCGGAAACAATTGAACGGGTCCAGCAAGCTGCAGAGGAAGGTGAAAAAATTGGAATTCCCCGGCTACCCTTTTATCTGGTCAACGGGCAAATTTACCGCGGTCCTGTCGACTTTGAGGCATTCAATCAAGTTATCAACCTTATCAAGCTTGGTGAGCGTCAATTCGTTGATTGTCCTCCAATGACCATTGATGCCAAGAAAAAATACTTTGCTACATTAGAAACCGAATACGGAAATGTAGTTCTGCAACTATATGCAGATAAAGCCCCAAATACGGTAAACTCATTTATTTTTCTAGCTCAACAAGGTTGGTTTGACGGAATTACTTTTCATCGCGTGTTACCTGGTTTCGTTGTACAAACCGGCGATCCAAGCGGAACGGGGCAGGGTAATCCAGGTTACATGTTTAACAACGAGATTGATCCTTCACTTAAATTCGACCAGGTCGGCATTTTGGGAATGGCTAACTCCGGTACCGATACCAACGGCAGTCAATTCTTCATTACGCTTGCGCCTGCACCAGATCTAGATGGAGCCTATACAATTTTTGGGAGGGTTATGAGTGGTATGGAGGTTTTGAAACAACTTATACCGCGCAATCCACAGCCGGGTGTCAGCTTACCGCCAGGCGACAAGCTCATTAGTGTCACAATCGAGGAGAAATAAAAAATATGGAATTGCAATCCCACGGTAAAGATTGGCGCTCCATCCTGTTACTTGTTTTTAGCTTAAGCGGTATAGCACTAGCTATAACAGCTGCAATTAGCTCGCTATTTATGGTGACTCTCAACAACAGTGTAGTAGCAGATTTCCCGGAAATCAACGCCTCACCACTTTCCACTATACTAGCAGCCGGTTCTTTATTTTCTTTTGGATTATTATTGATACCTGTTGCCTGGTTGAGCTTACAACGTTTGCGTGGAAAGAAATTCACTACCCTGAGCCTACCTCCGTTTCGTATGTCAGCATGGATTGCAATTCCTGGCCTTTGGGTATTAGTGCTTATTTTGGCGACTTTATTCTATGATCGGCGTGGCGCCAGTTGGTATTTGCCCTGGTTGCATTTCTTGTCTATAGCACTCCCAATCTATATCATCATACGGATCGCTATCAATCGTATTCCCCTCGGCTCCAGTCAACGCGCCTGGGGGGTGTTTGGTACCGGTATGACCCTTGGGCCAATATTCTCGGCCATCGCGGAAATATTGATTCTTGGAATCGGAATCCTCATCCTTGCAGTATTTCTCGGTATAAATCCTGAGAAAATGATCAACATCGAGCGAATGATCAACCAAATCGATAACGCACCTGATATGGAAAGCCTGGTCTATTTATTCGGTCCATTAATAAATAATCCATTGTCCCTGCTCACAGCATTGATGTTTTTGTCAGTGTTTGTGCCAATTATTGAAGAAATTGCCAAATCAGTGGGCATCTTGCTGGTTGCGGATCGAATTACTTCGCACGCGCAGGGATTCGCATTGGGTGTCTTAAGTGGCGCTGGTTTTGCACTGGCTGAAAGCTTGTTCGCGACTTTAGCGCCTGATGACACTTGGGCGCTAACATTGTCTATGCGAGCGGTTAGTGGCAGCATGCACATGCTGGCTTCAGGCTTGGCTGGCTGGGGGATAGCTTATGCTCGCCTGGAAAAACGTTACTATTTAGCTTTCGGGATGATTTTTCTCGCTATGGTACTGCATGGAGTTTGGAATGCTGGCGCAGTCTTATCCGTTGCTGGAGGATTAAGACTGATGCTGGTTATGCCCGAGATTGATCTCCTTGGTACTTTTTTGATGATAATTGGAGTGAGCATAATTTTTATGCTGATCGGAGGCATTTTCGCAACGCTAATATTGAGTAACATAAAATTGAAAGCAAGCTCTCAAGCTCCTAAGTCCTCAATGAATATCCGAAAGGATTCCGGTCTCTTATCCCCTGATGAGCAGGCATTTAAGGGTGGGGTAAAATAACCCTATGCCCTGGAACACAAATGCAGCCAATACCCAAGCCGGCGACCTCGTTCAGTTAGTCGGCTTGCGACACAAGAGCTTTATCTTTCCTCTCCTACCCGGTGGGGATTTTCATACTCATCGCGGTATTATTCAACATGATGACCTGATTGGTCTTCCTTGGGGAACACAGGTTTTTAGCCATCTTGGTGCGCCATTTTTTCTGCTTCAACCTGCACTGGCTGACTTGTTATTAGATCTGAAGCGCAATACTCAAATCTTGTACCCCAAAGACATTGGCTTTATTCTGACTACTATGGGCATTGGGCCGGGACAAAAGGTTCTTGAAGCGGGAACAGGCTCCGGATCCATGATGATCGCGCTGGCTTTTATTGTCGGGGCCGAGGGGCGCGTCATCTCCTATGAAAAACGAGAAGAGATGCAAAACCTAGCTCGCAAAAATCTAAAGCGGACCAGTCTCGCTTCCCGTGTGGATTTAAAGCTGAGAGATATCCAAGAAGGCTTTGACGAAACTGACGCCGATGCCTTCTTCTTGGATGTCCCAAATCCATATGACTACATTTCACAGGTACGGGCTGCACTCAAACCGGGTGGATTCTTTTGTAGCATTATCCCCACTGTCAATCAAGCCGAACTTTTGCTGCATGAACTACAGCGGAATAAATTTGCATTTCTGGAAATGTGCGAGGTTTTATTAAGGTACTACAAACCAAACCCCTCACGTTTACGTCCTACAGACAGAATGGTGGCACACACAGGTTTCCTGATTTTCGGACGAAGGATCGAGCCAAGCGAAGATCCGCGTGCCAAGGAATTACTGGATGAGCAAGCGCTAGGTGACAACGAGTTTGATCAAATAGAGGAGAAAAAGGATGAAGGTTAGACGATTATTTACCATAGGGTTTATCTTAGTAATCTCTCTAGTGAACGCCTGTATCTCTGCCCCACAATCAACTCCCACGCCGACTTCGACCAATCCACCGACAGAAATTCCCCCAACTCCTACACTGACACCTACTCCCGTTCCTGAAGGAGCTTGTGCCAATGTTCTATTCCCTCTTTTGCCGGGTAGCGAATGGATCTATCAAAGCAGTGGATCGGGCGGTTTATCACGTATGATCTTTCAAGTCATTAGTGTGGAAAATGAACTGGCCAGTATCCATGTGGTTGATGAGAAAATTGGCATTACGACAGACGATACTGTTAGATGTGAAGACAGAGCAATAGTCAATCTTCCACTGGTATATATAAGCTTGCTACTCTCAGATTATTTGGATGGCGTGCTAAACACTTACCAGGAATCAGGCCTAACAGCGCCGAGTTTGACAACTTTTCAAGAAAACAACTGGGCCTATTCCTGGGATGTGGAAAAACTTGTTGAGCAGAAGATAGAGGTACAGGTACCCGGTCAGGGTAGTGGGTACATTTTACAAAACAGTATCATAAAGATTCAATCAGAAGGTAACGACGTGCGAGAAACTATCTCTGTTCCATTTGGTACTTTTGAACAGGCTTACCTGGTGACTAAAAATTTGCGCGTACCAGTGACAATTGGTAGCAACAGCGCAATCTTCGAGGTTAAATATACAGAATGGTATGAATCTTTCCTTGGTCTATTAAAAATTCAAGTTAATTCAGCCAGTATAGATTATTCAGGATTCCCCATTCCGTTGCAATTGGACAAGACACTTGAATTAGTTGAATACACGGAAGGGACACAATAATCTCTTGAATTCATCATCTCATAAAGCCAACTGTATTATTTGTGCTGCGCCACTAGGTTATCAGACAGATACTTGCTTATATACTTGTTCCTTATGCAATAACGATTTCCAATCAGAAGTTTCCTGTGAGCAAGGACACTTCGTCTGCGACACCTGTCATTCATCCTCCGCGAATGAGTTGATCGAAAAGGTTTGTGCACAAAGCGATTCCACCCGACCAGTTGAACTGGCAATTGCATTGATGAAAAGCCCTACCGTCAAAATGCACGGTCCAGAGCACCACTTCCTCGTTCCAGCTGTACTACTGACAGCATTTTATAATATAAAAAGTCAGCATAACGAAAAGACGAAAAAACTACATGTTGCTCGCCAGCGCGCCGAGAACGTATTGGGGGGTTTCTGCGGATTTTATGGCGCCTGCGGAGCGGGAGTTGGGACAGGTATATTCATCAGTTTGATCACTGATTCAACCCCACTTTCTACTGAAACCTGGGGTCTGGCGAATAAAATGACAGCCGATAGCTTAGCCTGCATCGCCGAACTAGGTGGACCTCGCTGTTGCAAGCGCGATACTTTTTTGGCACTCAAATGCGCATCCGAATTTGTTGAGCAACATTTTTCTGTCAACCTTCCAATATCAGACCCCTTATTATGCGACTTTTCTCATTTCAACCGCGAGTGCCTACAGTCTGATTGTCCGTTTCATTCATAAGGAGGTAAAAATGTTTCGTCGTCGACCCCGCCGTCCGTTGCGCCCGCTTCGAGGCGGAATGCGCCCCGGCCATAGGCCTGGCCAACGGGCCCCGCGAGAACTTATCCGTGCCAATCAGATGATGGAAGCAGGGGATTATCAAGGTGCAGCAGAACAGTTTGAGGCCATTGCGCGCGTAGTCGAAATCCGGGGGGGACCACGTGCCCCGCTATTCTACCTACAGGCCGGGCGTGCTCGAATTTTAGCTGAAGAAAATGATGGTGGTATGACCCATCTCAAGCATGGGCTTACAATGCTGGCAAATCGCGCCGATTGGCCACATCTGCACCGAGCCGGGAATCGCATAATTGCTGAACTCAAACATCATGGGCTGACAGCCGAAACAGACCAGATTTCAGAATTTCTGAAGGCCAATCTGCCCGATGATTTTTCAGCCCCAGGCAGCGCTTCCCCATCCCGGAAACCTGTTCTTCCCACCCATTGTCCATCTTGTGGTGGCGCTTTACGCCCAGACGAGGTCGAATGGTTGAATGATATTACCGCTGAATGTGCCTATTGTGGTAGCCCAGTAAGGGAAGAGAATTAAAGTAAAGGTTTTATGGTAGGGTCATTCCAATGAAACTCGCGAACTTGGACGAAAACTATATTCGCGAAAAACTAAAGATCGCATGGGAAGAAAACTACAAAAGCGAAACATATAGTGAAGCCGGATCGAAAAACGGCGAAGAACCCCGCTGTGCTGCTGTACTAATCCCATTGGCATGGTTTGAGAATGAGTGGCACCTCCTTTACACGCGTCGCACGGACAAGGTTGAAACCCATAAAGGACAGGTCTCTTTTCCCGGTGGCACCTGCGATCCTGGCGAAGAAACACCTGAACAAACTGCCCTTCGTGAAGCCGATGAAGAGGTTGGCATCCACCCACAGGATGTACGTGTGCTAGGCCGTTTAGCACCCATGATTACCATCACCAGTTTTCTAGTCACACCGGTGGTGGGTATCGTGCAATGGCCTTATGCCTTCCGTGTAGGAAACACAGAAGTGGATCGTGTTTTCACCATGCCTTTAGCCTGGTTGGCAGATAAAAACAATCGGTGGGAATTCAAAATCCCGGGTCGCAATTACCGGTTGATCGTATATCATCCATTTGATGGCGAATTGTTATGGGGAGCTACCGCCATCATGACTGATATATTCATGAATGTGTTGGGGCTATAACCCTGCTCTCATGACACGATAAAAACAAATTTCCATGACAAACGAATCTCTTCGGCTCAAAGCCGAAAGCTACCTGAAATATCTTTGTAACGAAATCCCAACGCGTCGCGTGGGCACTCAGGGAAATCGGGATGCAAATGATTACCTGGCAAACATGTTCTCATCTTTAGGCTTCGATATTGAGCGCCAACACTTCGATTGTATCGACTGGACTCAGGGGAAAGCCAGTCTCATATTAAACGGCGAGCAGTTTGAAGTCCTGGTCGGGCCGTTTACAGTTGAATGTCAAACGCAAGCACCACTGGTTCTTGCGTCTACTGTTCAAGAGTTGGAGTCGGCTAACATCCAAAATAAAATTCTGCTTCTACACGGTAAGATCACCCGCGAACAGCTTATGCCCAAGAATTTCCCTTTCTATAATCCAGACGAACACAAGCACATCGTAAGCTTGCTGGAGTCGAAAGGACCACGTGCCATACTGACTGCTACCGGACGGAATCCCGAATCGGCTGGGGCTGTGTATCCATTCCCAATGATCGAAGATGGGGATTTTGACATCCCATCCGCATATATGACCGAGGAAGAAGGTGCACGGCTCGCTTCGCACGCGAACGAAATAGCTGCTCTCGTTATCGAAGCTGAACGCCATCCTTCCAGTGGATACAACCTGGCTGCTTGCAAAGGCCGCATTGATCGGCGCGTTGCCATCAGCGCGCATATAGACGCCAAAGACAACACACCCGGTGCACTGGATAACGCGGCTAGTGTGGTCATTTTGCTTCTTCTGGCGGAATTGCTTGAAGATTATGACCAGGATTTGGGTATTGAACTGGTGCCCTTCAATGGTGAAGATCACTACTCTGCTTCCGGAGAAAAAGCCTACTTAAAAGCCAACAAAGGCAAGTTGAACGAAATCATACTCAATATCAACATGGACGCCCTAGGCTCTCATCAGGAAAAAACCTTCTATTCGTTTTACAATTGCCCGAAAAAGTTGAAAACGATCATTCAAAAGACGTTTGCGACACAACCGGGTTTTAGTGAAGGGGAACCCTGGTACCAAAGCGATCACATGGTATTTGCAATGAACGGCGTGCCTGCGCTGGCGATCACCTCCGAGAATTTTGTTGAAATTCTAACTGAGCTTGCACACACTCCGAAAGACAACCCTGAGAAAGTGGATATAAATAAATTGGTTACATGTGCACAATCACTATGCGCCCTGGTGATGCAAATTTCCGAAATGAAAATACAACAATAATAGCGTGATATTGATGTCAATCATACTTGATATGTAATTATCATCCAAATCGTTCTACATAGGGAAATATATGTGATATAAAATACTTAATGAAGTTGCCTATGTTTGATTTTGCTCTATATTGGGTAACCTAGCCATGAAAAGAAAGTGTCGGGGATATCCATCCAGTGAGACATAAATACTCGAACATTGCAGCCTGCTAGTACCCGGATATAATGATAATGATGGGATTAGGTACTGTACTAAAAAGGAATTTTAACCGAACAATAATGACTTGTTCGGGCACTAGCAGGCTGTCGGAGAGAATAGCACTTTAACAACTTTGAGAGCAATGCGGGC
>CAZCPP010000157.1:0-9089 GCA_964500655.1 uncultured Anaerolineaceae bacterium
AGAAGAATGCCATCTTTCCGCTTATCCGTCAAACTATATTTGCTAAACTACTAGCCTATTTCCTCACCCCATCCCCTCTCTCATTGGGAGAGGAGTAATGAGAATTTGACATTTGGCAAAGACCGCTGGCCCGGCGTGTGATAGGATGTATAAAAGAATCACAGCCGGGCCAGCGGCTTTATTTCAACTTTTGGAGGTATAACGCATGCAAGCACTTTTAAAGCGGTTAGAGTATCTCTTCCGCTCAACCAGAGGGTTAACTTTGGTAGCCATCGCCGCCGTTTCTATCGTGACAGCGATCTGGGGTACGCTCTCAGGCCCAATGGTCGAGTGGGGCGTCCGAGACATCACTGTCAAAGTATTGGGCATGGATCTGGTGCAAGCCGATCGTGAAGGTCGCATCATCATGCTCTATCACACCATAGCGATGACCGTTGTTGCCATCGAAGTCTATTTCATGACTGAAATCCTGCCGATGAAACGCCACGAGCAGGTAATGATCAACGCGACGATCACTATCGGGTATTTGACAGCGATTATCTTCGGCTTGCTCTTTGGTTATTTCGGACACAACTTTGCTTATCATGGTGTATTCTTGGTTGGGCAGTCACTGGTTTTCTTCGCCGGCATTTTGCTCGTCGCCGCGCTTTGGCCTTGGAGGAAAGAATATCTTTTACCAGAAGATTCACCGTATGCGCGTACTAAAAACGGTGTCAATATCGAACGCGCGGCTTTCTTTGTGATGGCTATAGCAACCTTGGTTTCCGCAACCTGGGGCGCAGTGACAGGCTCTTTCTGGGGAAATGGACACGAAACCTTCCTTGGTGAAGACCTGATCCGTATGCCGCACAAAACAGCCCTGCAAAAAGCGATCATCGGTCACTTGCACATCATGCTCACCCTGATCGCCGTCGGCATCACCCTGATCGTTGGTCGCTGGCTGGACTTCAAAGGTAAACTGCATAAATGGGCAATGCCAATTATGATCGTAGGCACCATCACAATCACCTTCGGTGCGCTCTCCATCGTTTGGATGGAGTGGGCACATACCACCATCTATATCGGCTCAGTCTTTGTAATGTTCTCCGCTTTGCTTTATGTGATCTATTCTTGGGATAAATTGATCAAAGAGGGCACTGCTGGCATTGAAAAGCCCAATTTCTTCCAAAAAACAGGCGCGCTGCTACGCGATCCCTTCAAATTTGGCTCTGGCTGGCAGATGGTCTTCATGAACTTCACTGTTAGCGGCGTGGGCATCTTCATGGCCGTAAAACTAAATGAGATCTTCCGTGTTTGGCCCCATCGTGAAGAGCGCATCACCCTGACCGGACACTGGCATATTCTCTCTGGTCTGATCGCGACAATCATACTTTTCTACTTCATGGATCTTTCCGGCGTCAAAGGGAAGCTGCGCAAATGGGCTGGCTGGGTCATCATCATTGGCTCTGATTTCGCCTTTGGCGCAGCGACTGTCTTCTCAATGAAGCGTCTCTTCGTCTCTGAAATCGCACAGCAACCCTTGGTCAACACCACAATGCTCTTGATCGACTTTGGATTGGGCGCAATCTTGGTCTTGCTGGCAATCTTCTTAGGCTGGCGTCTGATTGACCTCTTTGCAAAAGACGGTGTCTGGAGCAATGAATTCGGAGCAGAGAAGAAAGCCAACGCTCAAGCCGATATTGAAGCACAAAAACAAAAACTTGCCGAACTTCAGGCAACCCTCGAAGAGGTGTCCGAATGAAACGCATCATCTTCAGCCTATTCTTGATTGGCACCCTGGCAACAGCTTGCACACCGGCACCAAATGTCGGCGCGATTAACGATCTCCCTTATATCGACACAGGTGTTGATCCGGAAGCGTGGGCAACTGTCCCTGAGGGCGATTTTCTCTTCGGTCAACATGACCATGTAACCTATGTAGATGAGTTCCAGATCATGATTACAGACGTTACCGTCGAACAATATGCCAACTTCCTCAACGAAGCGATTGCCTCTGGCGATGTGACTGTTGGTGAGTTTGATCTCAAAGTCGCAGAAGAGCTTACCATTCAAAGAGACGGTGTTGGCGGCTACTACGAAGGCGATCCCTTTGATGCTTATAAACACGAAGAGGAAATCGAAGAAGGCGACCAACTCTTCATTGCTATGGAAGATGGCTTGCGCATGACCTATGAGAACGGCGTCTTCACCGCGATGGATGCTTACCGCAATCATCCTGTAACGATGGTCACCTGGTTCGGCGCAAACGCCTATTGTGAATATTACGATACCCGCCTGCCCCTCGAAGTAGAGTGGGAAAAGGCTGCTCGTGGCACTGAGATCACCGTAAATGGTCATGGTCGGCCTTTCGCTTGGGGCACAGAAATTCACGGTAATTACGCCAATTACTACTCTTCCGCCGATCTTTTTGAGAAGATGTATGGCAAACTGGGGAATACTACCCCCGTCGGCTTCTACAACGGTCAGACTTACGAAGGTTACAAAACCCATGACAGCGTCAGCCCCTACGGTCTTTACGACATGGGCGGCAACGTCTGGCAGTGGATGGGCGATGATCACCACGACCAACACTATCGCCATATGCGCGGTGGCAGCTTCTATACTTACGAAGTTGACCTGCGTGTTTGGAAGTACAACAGCGCGGGGCCACAGCACTACGCTCCTGGAATCGGCTTCCGCTGCGCGCAGTAAACAAAGAGCGAACGCCGGGCAAGGTTATATTTCTTGCCCGGCACCATAGATTTAGGAGCACAGCGTGATTATCCTCAAAACCAAACTTCGTGCCTACTGGCCATTGATCAAAAGCCTGCAAACGGGTTTGCTCGTCACAACCGGCGTAACGGGTTACATGAGCGCCCGTTGTCCCGTTTTCAACTTGTGGACAATGGCTGGTTTGCTGGTCAGCCTGTTCCTGTCGATCAGCGGCAGCACCATCCTGAATATGTGGTGGGACCGCGATATTGATTCAAAGATGGCTCGCACAAAGAAACGCCCGCTTGCCACCGGTCATATTTCGTCTGATGAAGCCTTGCGGTTGGGATTGCTCCTATCACTGCTTGGGGTAGGGCTTGCAGTTACTATGGACGCACTTTTTGGACTGATCATCTTTGCCGGGCTGTTTCTCGATGTGGTTATTTACAGCATGTGGCTGAAGCGTCGCACGGCTTGGAGCATTATCTGGGGTGGTGTTTCGGGCGGCATGCCCATCTTAGCCGGTCGAGTGCTGGGTGCTGGCGGTTTTGAGTGGATTGGTATCACGCTTTCACTTGGCATCCTGTTCTGGATTCCTACCCACATTATGACCTTTAGTATGAAATACTACAATGATTATAAAACTGCCGGGGTACCCACATTTCCATCCACCTATGGGTTCCAAGCAACGAGGGTTGCTATCGCTGTCTCCAGTATCTTTGCCGCGCTGTCTATGGGGCTTGCTGCCTGGGGCATTGGTATGACAGTCGGGTATATTCGTGTTTTGGTTGTCCTTTCTATTGGGTTATTGACACTGGCTGTGGTGAGCGTTTTCAAACCTACCGAGCAACTTAATTTGGGCCTCTTTAAATATGCTTCTCTTTATATGCTTTCTTCCATGTTATTGATGATGTTTTAATTCATGAAAATATCTGTCTTCGATCGCATACTCCTTCTTGCCACTGGTTTGCTTGCTGCCTACCAGGTAGTATTTGGAATAGACGGTTTCTCCATGCCTTCTATAATTTCCTATACTATAAGCTTTGGTGTTTTGCTTGTTGCTGGACTCTTGCTCATCATCTTGGGGTTTGAAGTTCTGGACGCCCCAGCGATTGTCATCATATCAACGCTTATTCCCCTCAGCTTGGCCACTGGACTCGTTTGGGAACTTCTTACACCTTACCGAACCCTCTACCTGGTTTTTGCTATTCTGAGTTTTATCTCCGTGACGATCACCCGTACTATTCCCATGAAAGGGAAACTGCCAACTATCCTGCTGGTAGTAGTTCACGGTATTGCGGGCATGACCATTTTCCTGTTGCCGATTATTCTGGCTGTCACAGGCAAAGCCCCGCTAGAATTCGCACTGGTTGGTGTTGGAGGCGCATTGATCGGTATGGGCGGCATGTTGTTTTCTTTGCTGAAAGTGGGAAAACCTGTTCTCTCAAAAGTAAATATTTTGAAAGTGCTACCGGGGTTATTGTTCTTGATGACCGCTTGTTTCGTAGTGGGTTTTTCTTTCCTTTAGTAACACTATGAAAATACTAAAACGCTTGAAACCAGGCGTAAGCAAAATCTGGCTTTATCTTTTAGCCGGGCTAATGTGGACGTTGGTTGGCCTCATGCTCATACGCTTCGCGATTCGCTGGATGAAAGTAGCAGATATAAGTACACTTCTATTGCTTGTTTTGGGAGGCATAGCCCTAGCGCTCATAATTTACTTCTTTGGGTTCTCAAGGTTCGCAGAGAAGAACAACGCCCGCATCAGTAGCTACAGGAATGAACAGATCTGCATCTTTGCCTTTCAGGCATGGACAAGTTACCCTTTGGTTGCTTTCATGATTTCGCTTGGAATTTACCTGCGCCTGTATTCTCCTTTTTCGGAATTGATGTTAGCTATTGCATATCTTGGAATTGGTAGCAGCTTGTTCCTGGCAAGTTTTCACTATTACACTCAACTAATAGCCATTTTCCAGGTAAACAAGAAATTTATCTCCACAAATAAAAAATAATTTCTCCTGGTGTTTGTACAAGATACGTTGATGATTCCCCGCATTTTGGGTGTATTCATCTTATTGAATGTGGTGTGCATTACTATTATTTACATTTGCTCCAATAAACTTGTTTCTTACACCTTCATGTATAACTGCCTTAGAACATATGCGCACAGATACAATCAAATAAACATTTTGGTTTATAATCAAATTGTTCCAATCTTCCACCCTTAGTTCTTTGCGAACCCTAGATCGTCGGGTTAGTAGCTAAATGGCAGAGTTAAACGCTCTAAGCCCCCCTTTTTAGGGCTGGAACTCACACCGCACCGTAGCCGGTGCGGCACGGTGCACCGCTTTGCAGCATTGCATACCGCTTCGCGGCACTTCGTACCACTTCGTGGCACTTCGTAACCCGGAGGTCGCAGGTAAGTGCCCCAAATGGGGCAAGATGCCCCCGATTGAGGTATCGTCCTAACACCAACGCGTTGGGATCGCCAGCTTGCTAGCGGAATTCGCACGATGGCGATCCCATGTGCTCATGCACATGGATTGAGCGAGAGCGAGCGGATTAACGCTCTCGCTCTTAAAGTCCTGCCCCCGCTACTAGGTAGGGAAAGAGCGCTGAAAAGCGCTTTTTTGATTCTAGGGTTCACTCAATTGATATTGATAGATTTCCACTTTGATTTGCATGAATAGATTTCTTGTATCGATGGCAAGTTTCGTTGTATACTGAATCAAACTATCTCGCATCGAGCGAGGGTTAGTATGAAAATCTGGTCGAACAGTCTCTTGGTAGCTGCTATATCCTCGAGAAACTCAGAGAAACCGGTAACTTGAGAGGGAGAGGAGATTACCAAATGTTGAGAGAAAGAACGCAACCAATATTTTTTAGCATTTGCCTGCTCCTGGCGGCTGCGCTTGCATGTGGACAGAGTGCCCCTAACGAAACCGCACCACCCGCCGCGATACTTGAACCAGGTGATACAACCCGATCAGTAGTTCACGATGGAGATCGACGAACGTATCTCTTGCACATCCCAACTGGTTTTAACCCCGACCGCTCTATGCCAGTAGTGTTCATTTTCCATGGCTTTGGATTGGGTGGCGAGGAGATGGTCCGCATAACGGGATTCAACGCACAGGCGGATGCTTCCGGATTCGTGGCGGTCTATCCAAATGGCAGCGGGCGTAGGCCGGCATGGAACGGCGGCGATTGTTGTGGCGAGGCAGCTACTAATCAGGTTGATGACGTCGGCTTCGTGCGCGCCCTGATCGAAGACTTATCCACATTGATTGAAATCGATCACAAGCAGATATTCGCCACGGGTTTTTCAAACGGTGCGATCATGGCCTACCAACTGGCCTGCGAGTTATCTGACCAGATTGCAGCCATCGCCCCCGTGGGTGCAACCCAGGCTGCGCAGAACTGCCAGCCTGGTCGGCCTGTGTCGGTGCAGCATTTTCATGGCACAGACGACCGGCTGAATCCTTACAATGGTGGTTATGGGCCAGGAGGTGGGGTTGATTTTGCTTCTGTAGAGGATACCATCCAGTTTTGGGTAACACAAAATAATTGTTCTTCCCAGGCGCAGGTTAACGAATCCGGGAGCATCCTTCACGAGCTTTATACGCCTTGTGATCGGGGAGCTGTAGTTGAGCTATATACCATTGTTGGTGGAGAGCACGCCTGGCCTGGCGGAGAAAGCGTTGGCCAAGGGATCGGCGCACCGACCACGGAAATATCCGCCACGTTACTGATGTGGGAGTTCTTCAGCTCTCACCCTATGCCATAAAACCATAAGAAAAATATCTGATGCCATAACTAGATATTGAATACGCCTACCTGGCTAGGTTCCTCATATTGCGTCACTTCGCAACCCGGATGGCGTAGGTAAGCGCTTCGAATAAGGTAATGTGCTCGAAAGGAGTAAAGTGCCCCAAATGGGGTATCGTCCCAACGTCTACTCATTGGGATAACCGGCTTGCAAGCAGATTTCACAAGCTAGTTTAAGTTCTTCCCTCGCTAAAATTTGATTGTATAATGCAAATAGCATGGAATACATTGTGGGCAAGTTTGAGTATTAATGCCTTAGTTACGCCAGCGCCTTGAAATCTCTGATGGCAAAACAACCACGATCAAGATATGTGCTTCCCCTGAATCACCATGTGGTTGTGATGGATTATGGAAATGTGGGTTCTGGCCCTTGGCAATTGTGTTGATCGGTCTATTGATTGTTTTGCTGGTATTAAGATTCAGGTCTAAGCAGAAGGAAAGGCAAGATGAATCCCGAACAAGCTACTGGCATCTTTTATTCTGGCCGGGGTTGATTCTGTTGATCTTGCTGATCAAAAACAGATTGTTTTGGTGTTACATTATTCCCCTCTGGCTATTTCTGGCCTTGATCCTAATTATGCAAAGCATCCTGCTGCTGGTATGGTTATTTCCTACTGACAAACTAACTCGTCGTCGACCTTGGTTGCTGATCATCCTGCTATTTCTTCTGGTTTTGATTTGGTATACCTTCTTTAGCAATCAATGGATATACCTATTAGGGATGTTATTGATTCTGCTCTTCTTGATTTGGATCATTCGCTAGCACATCACTAGAGAGAAATCAGTTCCAGTCTGGTGGTTACTGATCCTGGTGACCTTTGTTGTTTCAATCTGGTTCATTACATCTGGCGGCTTTCCTTTTGGGTTGATCTTGATTCTTTTGCTTCTATGGGTAGGTACTTTGACTTTGTTCTGGATATTCTTTCGAGACAAGGAGCGAAGAAGGTCTTACCAATCCTAGCTGGTATTTATCTTCCTGGTGAAAGATGTCTAACATTTGGTTGAATTTGTATCATGCTATTCGCATGGGTTGGCGTTTGCGGTAGGTCAGCGAACGCCAGATCCATTCCAGCGGGCCAAACTTGAAGCGCCTTAGCCACCAGCCGCTGAGCGGGATTTGAGCCAGGTAGATCAAAAGCGTGATTCCCAGTAAGCCAGCCCCACCGACCTTTTCGTACAATCCAGTACCAAAGCCGCTGAACAGGATCAGGCAAACCAGCGATTGTAGCACGTAATTGGTCAGCGCCATGCGCCCTACGCTCCCCAGTGGGGATAGGATCTTTTTACCGCTTTCCCGTAAGGAAAGCAGTGCAATCCCGCTGACATAGACCGCCGAGAGCGCAGGTGAACCGAAGATCACGCCCAGGGTCGCTAACCAGACGTTATCAAGCAACACATAGGCAGCGTTCCCCAACAGACCGATGGGGAGCGCTATCCAGAAGATGCGCTTCAGTAGAAATTGATTTTCTGATAATCTTTCGAACAATTTCGATCGCCCGGCCAGCAAACCCAGCAAGAACAGGGCCAGGGCGCTGGTCCCCTGGGTCAATGTTATGATGATGAAAGAAGCTATGCCGGAAAATACCTGGAAGATCAGTACAGGCAGGTAGGAGGAACTTGTATAGGCTTCGCGCGCCATTGCGATGATATCCATCCTGGGGATGGTTGTATCCCCGGAACCTTCCAGCATAATCAGCAAGAAGAAGGTGAGTACATATAAGACGCCTATCCAGATCGTCAGCGTGCGTTTGGAGCTATTTCGAAACGTCAGAAGGGCAAATCCTAGCAAGGCATACAGCCGCAAAATATCGCCCATCCAAAGAAAGAGGGTATGTAACAACCCGATGAAAAACAATACCCACAAGCGGCGTGGATAGAACGAACGCATATCACCCCCGCGCGCCTCAACCCGCGCCAGTTGCACCGAAAATCCCAGCCCGAATAAGAATGAGAAGATGGTATAAAATTTGCTCTCAGCCAGAAATTGCACCAGCGATTCGGCCAGGCTGTCATACCAGGGAATATCCTGGGGAAAGACATAACCCGGCAGGAAGGCCGGGCTGGCAAACCCGGCGATGTTGACTGCTAGGATGCCAAAAATAGCAAAGCCGCGCAGAATATCCAGAATTTGGATACGCTCCGAACCCTTTATGGGAGACATCGGAGTGGAAGGGCTTGAGGGTTTGTTCACTTGTTGCTCCATCGATATTGAAGGAATGTGGATAAATTGATTGGTTTGCACATTTATATTTGTTTACGAAAAATCACCAAGATGGTTCCGAAGAAAATATCCTGATTTAAGGATAAAGAAAATTGGATATCCTCATAAAGGCATGTGGAGACTATTGAATTTGTTCGCGTGAATACAGATGAAATATTGAGAACTAAATTATAATCCGGGGTCGATTCTATTCTCATTGTTGAGCAACCTTTCATCCCCTGCTTCTTACGAGAATCTTCTGTCGGGATGGATTTGCAAGATTCCCTGCTTGAAAAAAGCCTTACAATCTAGTAAAACTATTTATTGTCTGTAAATAGGGTCTAAAACCCCTGCCTTTCAGGCAGGCCGT
>CAZCPP010000158.1:0-8968 GCA_964500655.1 uncultured Anaerolineaceae bacterium
TTTCTTATTCGGCAAAGTGGACATGCCAGAATGGCTGCGCCGTGCGCTGCGTTTTGTACCTGCATCTGTTTTGGCAGCCCTTGTCTTCCCTGCACTGACTTATCCTGACGGGGGACTGGATCTTTCGTTGGGCAATGTTCGTTTGTTAGCCGGGATTGGTGGAGCGTTAGTTGCTTGGCGGACAAAAAATGTGCTCTGGACAATTGTAGTGGGGATGGTCTTATTCTGGATCTTGCAGGTATTGTAAAAATTATTCTGTTTTTTGTCTACACATGCTATACTTTGTAAAGATTTGCATCAGGAGCACCCCGCATGAGCGAAGCAAACATCCCTTATCTGAGCGATCCGTCTGGCCAGGAACATATACTGCAAAAGGATGTTACCCGCATGGGACGGGAAGTGGAGAACGAAATCGTGATCGTTGACAAGCGTTCTTCACGTGAGCATGCAGTTATCCGGCGTGAGGGGCGCAAGATAATACTGGAAGATCAACGCAGCACCAACGGAACGTATCTTAACGGAGAGCGGCTGCAGAGCCCGATCCAATTGCGCGATGGCGACCAAATCAAGATTGGGGATGTCGCGTTCACTTTCTATGATCCGGATATGACCTCCGCTGAGACTCCCTTCCCAGAGTTGGTAGTCAACCTCGAAGCCGCAGAAATCCGAGTGGATCGACGGCTGGTGCAACTCTCGTCCAAAGAATTTGCCTTGCTGGTACATCTGTATGAAAACCGGGGCAAGGTTTGTTCCAAAGATGAGATTGGGCAGGTGGTATGGAGCGAATATCAAGAGGGTGTTTTCGACTACCAAATCGAGAACCTAGTACGTCGCTTGCGTACAAAGATTGAAACAGATCCGAACTCACCACAGTTGTTGATCACCATGCGTGGGTTGGGATATAAGCTGGTGGGTTGAAAACCTGTGGGGACCTGGTAGTGCGCTATTAGCTAACGGATAGGTAAAAAAATGACGGGGGTGGTATGATTTGCACAGTTCTTTGAAGAAATCACCGCAACCATGTAAAAAGATTGTCAGGTTGCGGCACATGTACGGAGAAACTCTGTGTCACCATTTACTCTCGAAGGTCAAACGCTTGGAAAATACCGTGTGCTAGATGCGCTCGGACGTGGTGGTATGGCGCAGGTCTATCGCGGCTATCATCCGCAGCTTGATCGCCATGTTGCTATCAAGGTTTTACGGACCGATTTAATCGAGCAAGAAGAATTTTTAGAGCGCTTTCGTCGCGAGGCGCATGCGGTTTCAGGTTTGCGGCATGCCAACATCGTGCAGGTCTTCGACTTTGATATGCAAGATGATTTGTATTACATGGTCATGGAATTGCTGGAAGGTGACACTTTACGCGCCCGCCAGAATGACTATCGGGTTAAGAGTAAGCGCATGCCTTTAGAAGAAATCGCACATATTCTGGTAAATGTTTTGAGTGGGTTGGAGTATGCTCATAGTGAAGGTGTAATCCATCGTGATATTAAACCTGCCAATATCATGTTGACGAATAAAAAACAAGCTGTGCTAACCGATTTTGGTATCGCGCAAATCCTGGGCAGTACAAAGGTCACAGCTACGGGGGCTTTGATGGGCACGCTTAATTACATGGCTCCCGAGCAAGGACTGGAAGGTCATTGTGATGCTCGCAGCGACATATACTCACTAGGCATTGTGCTGTATGAGATGTTGACTGGATATACACCCTTCGATGCGGATACTCCGCTAGCGATTCTGATGAAGCACTTAAACGATCCTCTACCACTTCCAAGCCAACTGGACCCAAACCTGCCTACGTCTTTTGAGCAGATCGTGCTTAAAGCACTGGCCAAGGCCCCCGAAGATCGTTACCAGAACGCAGCAGAAATGCGAGCAGCAATTAAAAAGATGAAACAAGGATTATCTGGTGAGGCACGTCAAATGGTGCAACCTCCGGAGGGATTTGCTCCGCAAGTTGTCTTCTCGGGTGATTCGCGCCAAAATATCGCAAATCGGCGTTTAGCCAGCGAAGTTACCGACCCAGATATCCAGCCGATTGCATCAAAGGCTGACAAGCTATCTATAGCGGCAAGCAAGTCTGAAAGTCTAAAAGCGACACGCTTGAATCGCTTGATTGAAAATCCACCCTCTGTGGTGATTGCTGTGATGTCTGGCTTGGGAATGTTCTTGGTCTTAAACATGTTTGCAGCCATGATACTTTCGGTCACACGACAAAATATATGGAACGTCGGTTGGGCTTTCGAGATCTATTTAGCAGCAGCATTTTTGACCTTACTGGCTTGGGCTACGCATGTGCCCTGGCTTTTGACCCCAGCCATTATCATCTTTGGGAATGCAGTAATATTGTCGTACGCTGCACTGACCGGACGCTGGCAAGATTGGATATTTTTGTGGATGCTTGAGCCGATCATCATTGCAACGGCTATTTTGATACCACTAAATCTGCAAAACCGTAAACGAGGTGGCACTTATTGGACACGGGCAATCAGTCTTTTATTATCAGCTATGGCTGTACTGCTAGCAATTAGTACTTGCTGGCTGTCCTTTATCATCAGTCTGTTCACCTAAGTACAGATATTGTTATCTTTCCGAGCCGCAGGCTGCCACCTGACGGTGTGCTTCAAGACGCCTGTGGCCGGGTTACAAACCAACGGAGGTTTCTAATGAAAGTTGAACGTTCTCTCTCCTTAATCTTTGGTCTGGCTTTGGTCGCCATTGGCCTGATTAGTCTACTAGGTAACACTTTACTAGCTATGCAAGTCTGGCGCCTGTGGCCGATAACGGTCATCATCGCTGGCCTGGCATTAACCATCCCCGGCTTTTTGGGGCTGAAACGCCGTGGATTTGGCTCGTTCTTCATCCCCGGTATTCCCGTGTTAACGACGGGAGGCATTCTTCTCTTTGCCAGTTTGTTCGATCAGTGGAATGTCTGGGAGCTAGCCTGGCCGTTAGAAGTGTTGGCATTAGCTGTCGGTTTTACGCTCGCGGCGATCTTCATGCGTGTGGCTGGCCTGGCTATCCCTGCCATGATCATCGGTGTAAATGGATTGATGCTAGCCTTCTGCAACCTAACCGGTCTGTGGAGCTCCTGGGCAATCCTATGGCCGATTGAGCCACTGTCTATTGGGTTGGGGTTGTTGATCACGGGTGTTATCAGCAGATCATCAGGAACCAAACTGGCAGGTTTAATCCTGACCGGTATTGCGGGTGTAGGTTTCTTTATCGCCTCGTTTATTAGCATCTTCAATGATACATTCCTGCGTTTCGCAGTTCCTGGAATGTTGCTTTTGTGTGGAGCGATTCTGGTTTCAGCACAGTGGTTGAAGCGTACGGACAGTCCATCTGAAGATGTTGCGGAAGCTGCAAGCTGATTTTTAGGTGAAGAGTCTGATCAGGGACTCTCCACTTTCTATCGAGTGTTGCCAATGTAACAATGATGAGCAGCATTCGAAATAAGGAAAATCTGATGAAAACCAAATTCTCTATTACCGTAATCAGCGCTATTAGTATGCTCTTAAGCGCGTGTGGAATGGTCATAGTCTCGGGATCGGGGAAAATTGTCGACGAGACACGTAATGTGCAGGGTTATAGCAGGGTTGTTTTTTCTGCTCCCGGTGAATTAACTATCGCACAAAACGGCCGTGAAGGCCTGGTGATTGAAACTGATGATAATTTGCTGCGATATATAAAAACCAGTGTACAAGGTGAAATTTTGTACATTTATGTCGAGCCCAATATGGCTGACCCAGCTTTATCCCTCAAAGCCTATTCGTTATGTCTTGGATGTAGATACGCTCACGAGTGTGAAAATGAATGGTTCAGGTGTGATTCGTTCGGATGAACTGATCGCTTCGAATCTGGATATTGACCTGAACGGCTCAGGGGATATCACGATTACTGCTCTAAAGACTCAAACCACTACTCTTGATTTGGACGGATCGGGTGAATTTCGCAATAACAGTCTTATGACAGACCAATTTGCAATCTCGTTAGACGGTTCGGGTGATATTTTCTTGATGGAAGCATTCGTGAATACAGCCAATGTTGAGATTGATGGTTCGGGTGAATTGTTAATGTCAGATATGATTGCATATTCTCTGGATATGAAGATTAATGGATCTGGAGATAGTACAGTAAATGGTGAGGTGAATCATCAATCCATAACAATCCATGGTTCGGGAAGCTTTTGTGCAAACGAACTGCGAAGCCAGGTGACAAACGCGAAAATAATCGGCTCTGGTAAAAGTGAAGTTTGGGTAATCGATAAGCTTAACATCACCATTACTGGTAGTGGCGATATTATTTATCGAGGCAAACCTTCCGTATCACAAACTATCCAGGGAAGTGGTGATATCACTCGACGGCAATAAAGTAGAGGTTAAATTATGAGGCCCTCGCATCAGCGAGGGCCTCTCTTGTTGTCAACTCAATTAGTCGTCAACAATTTGATCGCGTTGTACCAGGCCACGTTGCCAGGCATATACGACTACCTGTGTCCGGTCGGCCACATGAAGTTTGCTCAAAATGTTGCTGACATGTCCTTTGACTGTATTTTCGCTTATGACCAGCTTTTCAGCTATCTGGCTGTTGGTCATGCCATTGGCGATTAGTTTGAGTACATCCAATTCTCGCTCGGTCAGGTCGGTAAATAGGGGTGGATCTTCTTCGTGTTCACCGCGGATATTTTGCAGCACTCGCGCAGCCACACGCGGATGTAAAGTCACTTCCCCTTTCACCGCGCGTTGCAGAGCGTCTACCAGCTTTTCCATTTTCATGTCTTTGAGAATGTAAGAAATAGCTCCGGCTTTCAAAGCGGGGAAGATATGTACGTCTTCGTGATAGGATGTTAGGACGACCACCTGTGTTCGTGGGCTGATTTTTTTGATGTGGCGTGTAGTTTCAACACCATCCATGCCAGGCATAATCAAGTCAAGTAAAACAATATCCGGGATTAACTCCGAAACCAATTCAACACCTTCTTCTCCAGAGCTCGCTTCTCCTACTACTTTAAAATCGGGTAAAGTCTCAATATATGAGCGCACTCCTTTACGAACGACCTCATGGTCATCAACGATAAGAATGGTTATTGGATTTGTCATGACTGTCTCCTTCTTAGCCTATAAAATTGATTACACGTGCCTATTCAATGACGCTGTGATCAAAACTTTAGTCCCCTCGCCTGGCTCACTCTCAATGCAAGCCTGACCTCCAATGCTCTTAGCACGTTCTTTTATTATGCGTAATCCCATGCCGCCTGGTTTGTGTTTTATATCGAATCCTAATCCATTGTCTTCCACAGACACAGCGACAGTGTCGGTTTTGTAAACAAGCGCAACACTAACTTTGTTTGACTGGCTGTGCCGGGCTACATTTGCCAATGCTTCTTGGATCATGCGATAAATGGCTTGCTCCATTTCCAGGTCCATGCGACGTGAATTCTGAATTACCAGATTAATCATAACCCCGTTTCGGTTCTCCCACTCGAAGATGTACTCACGCAAGGTGGTTGCCAACCCCTTTTCTTTGAGGGCCATAGGGTACATTTCCTGGATTAGAAAGGTTAACTCTTGGATAACTTCATAAACCAGGTTTTCCGCTTCTGTTAAGTGGGACCAAACATTTTCTGGATCTCTCTTGAGAATACCATTGACGGCTCCCAATTGTGCCAGCGCTGCGAACGCTTTTTGTTTGGCACTATCATGCAGGTCACGTGCCACACGGTTGCGTTCTTCAACCACAGCCAATTCTTTGGTTTGCTCGAAAAGCTCCATATTTTCAACCGAAAGAGCCGCGCGTTGAACCAGAGCAGTGAACAATCGTGCTGTATCTCCTGTGATTGCTCCCGGACGGGTAAAACAGATGTTGAAGACTCCAATGGTTTTCTCATTCACTTTGATGGGTAAGTTTACAAGGGAATGGATACCTTCGGCGGTGATCGCAGCCCGAATATTCGGTTTTATGGCCTTTAGGTCAATTTCATGAATGATCAGGGGTTCTCCTGTTTCAAGTACTTTCCCTACCATGCCCTCCCCTTTTTCGAAATGCAGAACTTTTAGCGTTTCAGGTTTAAACCCGTGACTGATTCGCGGTACTACCTTGGTTTGTTTTTCATCCCAAACAAAGACCACACCACGATCAGCATGCAGCATTTTTACTGCCACTTCTACGATCGCCTTGAATACTTGATCGAGTGTCATGGCACGTATGATTCTTTCATCTCCGGAGTAGAGTGCTTCCAATTCCTCGGTGCGTTTTTGTAGCGCGCTGGTTCTTTCGCGAACTAGACTCTCTAGTTGTGTATTTTGCATTTGAATACTACGCATACGCAAACGATAGACTACAAGGCTAAAAGCAACTAAAGATAAGATCACCAAAGTTTGGAACATCCATGTTTCCCAAAAAGGTGGAATTACGGTGATCGTAACCGTTTGATTGCTTTCATTCCATACGCCATCATTGTTAGAGCCACGTACCCGCAATGTGTATGTTCCCCCTGGCAAGTTTGTATAGCGTCCTTCTCGGTTGGTGCCAATGTAATTCCAACCCTTATCGAAATTATCAAGCATATATGCATACTGGTTTCTAGCGGGTTGGGCATAGCTTAACGATGAAAACTCGAAGGAAAAGTTATTGTTTGGCCAGGCCAGAGTTACATTATTCAGTACTTCAGGTTTCGGTTGCTCTGAGGCTGGTTTCCCTTCCTGTTCAAAGGATGTTAGGACCACGGGAGGCAGGTAGGTACTATCAGTTACATTGGATGGTCTAAAAACAGTTAATCCGTTAACACCGCCAAAATACATTATGTCGGTGTGAGTTTTTGCAAATGCATATCTGCTGAACTCATTGCTTTGTAGGCCATCGCTGGCTGTGTAATTTCGAAAAATTTCTGTATGTGGGTCAAATTGTGAGAGACCAAAATTGGTGCTAAGCCAAAGGTATCCATTTGTATCTTCAAGAATTCCATAAACGACGTTATTAGGCAAACCATCTTTTTCAGTGTAGTTAATAAATGAATTGGTTTGCGCGTCATAACGGTTTAGCCCCCCACCTGCTGTTGCAACCCATATTCTTTCGTTACTGTCTTGATAGAGGGCCATAATTGAGTTATTACTGATACTGGTTGGATTTTCAAGATCGTGCAGGTAGTGGGTGAAGCTTTCACTTTCTACATCAAGACGATTAAGGCCCTTGTCAAAGGTGCCAACCCAAAGATTTTTGTTCTGATCTTCAAATAATGTTGTGATATTGCTGCTACTCAAGCTGTTGATGTTATCTGGTTCGTTCTTGAAAGATGTGAAAGTTTCGGTGGTTGGTTCGAATAATGACAACCCGTTCTGTGTACCAAACCAGAGGTAACCCAGGTGGTCTTCGAAAATGGTAGATACTGGTTGCCCTGCCAGGCTAGTTGAGTCTTGGTTGTCAGGGCGGTAATGGACAAACTTTGTGTGGCCTGGATCAAGTCGGGATATGCCCAAAGCTGTCCCCACCCATAACGTCCCACTACTGTCTTTATAGACGGAATAAACTTCGTCGCTGAGAATACTGTCCAGATTTTCTGGGTCGTTTTTGTAATGCGTGAACAGGCCCAGACGCGGATCAAAGCGATTTAGTCCGCCATCGTATGTGCCAATCCATACTATTCCTAAATTATCAACGTATATGGGAAAAATAATATTGGCACTAATACTGTTCGGACTATTCGGCTCAAACTGATAATAGGTGAATTTGCTTTGAGAACGATTGTATTTGTTAAGCCCCCCACCATATGTGCCGATCCAGAGCACTTGACCACTATCTTCGTAGATTGTAAGAATGGTATCTGTGCTAAGACTAGATGAATTCCCGGGATTATGCTGATGACGGACAAAGGTATGTGCATTCACATCAAGACGATCCAGACCGCTGGCTGTACCAACCCAGAGGTAGCCCGACTTATCAAATTTGAGTGCCTGGACGTTATTGTTTGACAGGGTTGCAGGGTTCGTTCCCCCGTGCATATAGCGGATGAATGAATCCGTAGCAACTTCAAGCCGATTCAAACCAAAATTTGTTGCTATCCACAAATAACCATCGCTGTCTTCCACGATGGCATTAACATGATTGTTACTCAGGCTATTGTCATCTAGGGCCATCTGTTTATAGGAGTTAAAAACGGATGTGGTTGGATTGTAACGATTCAAGCCTCCCCCACCTGTTCCAATCCAAAGTATTCCCTGAGAGTCCTCGTAGAGTGCTGTGATGCTATTACTGGAAATACTGTCTCTGATATCGGGGCTATTGTAATAATGTTTGAAAAAGCCAGTGTTTGTATCAAAGTAGTTTACCCCGTTCTCCGTGCCGATCCACAAGTAACCCAGACTATCTACCAGTATTGTATTGATGTGATTGTTTGAAAGACTTTGAGGGTTTTCCGGATCGTGTAAATACTGTTTGAAACTATCTGTATTGGGATCATAACGATTTAATCCACCCAGACGAGTACCTATCCATATATAACCTTGCTTATCCTCTGCCAGGGCTGTGATCCAGCGATCATTGATGCTGTTGGAGTTATCCGGATCAGGTCGATAGATTTTGAACTCATATCCATTATAACGATTCAAACCATCTTCTGTGCCGACCCACAGGAAACCAAAATGATCTTGTAATATCGCATGGATGATACTTTGAGAAAGACCATCTGCAAGTCCAAGATGTTCAAACCGCAAGACGCTGTTCGCCCCTGGAAGTGGATATTGATCTTCGATTTCTTGTGAAGGAGTAGCGGTGTGAACAACTTGGGCTGGTGTAGGCGTAAGGATAGTTTCCATTCCACCACAGGCTGTTAACAGAAAGGATATTATCAAAACCGTTAATAAAAAGCGCGTCTTTGCCACAGTATGTCTCGTTCTCTACCTTATAATATGTCTTCTAGCTACCGGACAGTTTGCTTTCATCTATAGATGCAAAGTGAAATATTGAA
>CAZCPP010000159.1:0-8949 GCA_964500655.1 uncultured Anaerolineaceae bacterium
TTTCAACTCCGCTTCTCGTTTTATGTTTTTAAAGAACTTTTCGTGAGGTACTTAATACACCCAGTACAACAATTGCAACATGGAAAGATTGGGATACAATAGTGGAGGTGTGCTTTGATAATCGAGAAGCAGATATTGGACGTTTTTTACGGCGGCATTTGAGTGGTATACAGCCTGAAATTCTCAAAGAATTTGTTCAAACTCTTGGAGATGATTCTGGAGACATTTCAATAGTAGACACTTTAACAAAATTTATTGAAGAGAGTGAAAATCGCTTTGTAACCGTTGTTGCTGATAAAAAATTAGATTTACCAGATACTGGTAATTGGGAAGTGGCATTGATTATACAAGGGGACGTTCCCGAACATTCTACAGACATTAACTTTCTACACCTTCTTGATGCCAGTAATCCGCGTTATACAGGATAGCCAATCTGGATTGACAGTCGAAAATTCGGTGACAAGACTAGCAAACCTTTTGTGTTTGAAGGAATTTGGGAGGCTGTAATTCCTATCTTGGGAGATACATGGCGCGATAGTATTGATTTCGTCAGGTATGATCCAAAAGGAAATTTTTTTCTATGGCGTGCTTATCAAGAAGATATGAGATCACATCAAAAAAATATTGATCCATTCAAATACTTTGATTTTGTTTTACCTGTTATTAGGTCAACAGAAGCAATTGGTGTTGGATTAGCATTTGCAAAAGCAATGAAGTGTGATCCTGAAAAAACACAGTTAGCATTCGCATTTAAGTGGACTAAACTCCAGGATCGAGAACTTGTTTCATGGTCGAACTCAAACAGATATATGAGCCCTGGTCAAACTGCATATCAAGATGAAGTAATTTCATTTGTCCAAATTCCTTTGGACACACCATTATCTGCTCTGTCTGAATTTGTTTATCAAATAATTGAACCATTGTTTCAGGTTTTTGATGGTTTTTCTCTAAGTATGACCGTTGTTGAAGATTTGACAAACAAACTTATTCAACGAAAACTATAATGACAATGAGCATATCCAAGCCCAATTTAGTGATGATGTAGCTACTACATCATGACAATACAACAAGTAAATTGCTTGTGAATTTAGTAATAAAAACATCATTTCAAGGTTTAGGTAAAATGGTTAGCTTCCCATCACCGGGGATACAGAGGCGGGCTTTCGCGATTCTCTTACAAGCTTTCGGGGGCCATAGATCACCAAAACAAGGATAATGATCAAACCCAATAATACCCAGTAGAACAGGTTGTCTGTCGGTACCGGAAACATCTGTGCAGCCGTGTTGGCCATCGTGTGGAACACCACCGCCACTAGGATGCTGCCTTTGGCGTTATTAAAAACCCATGTGTACAAGATAGACAGTAGGAGTAAATTTCCGAGGAAAGGCCAGAAGGATGAACCCTGTTGCGATGAACCAGCCAGGAACCACAGCGGAAGGTGCCATAATGCCCAGATCGCGCCCAAGATTAGGCTGGAGACCAGCGCGTTCCATTTGACCTGCAGGCGTGGCAGCGCATATCCCCGCCATCCGAATTCTTCGCTTATGCCCCCCGAGTGGGTGAAATTGTTCAATAACCAGCCCAGGAGCACTACTGGTTGAGATGCCCAGGCGAGTTGAAGCGGGTAACCGAGGGGGATAACAATGAATCGCGGCAAAGCGATAAGCAGGAATGGCAGCAGGAAACTGACCCATAGCCATACACCGGGGGTCCGCGCATCCCAGAATCGGCCCCACAACCCGCGGATACCTTTGCGGCCCTCGCTAAGTGTGGTGACGGTGAAGGCAGCCACAAGAGGCCCGAAGGTTGAAAAGATACCAGCGATGGCAATCAAGATCAGCCCCGGGGTCATCTCGACGTCATGCATCCAGTACATCCGAGATTGGTTATCGGTGATGGTGATGATGACGCTTGGCAGCCACAACAGCCAACTCCAGCCAAAGGCAATCAAAAAGTATAGTAACAAGTTCCGGGATTCGAACGTTTTTCCATTGCTCATTCTTGTCTCTTTCCTCGATCTTGCACTTCCCATTAACATAACACGTTTCATATTCTCGGTGTAAACTTAGAGCATGAGAAAAGAACAATCGAAATTTCCATTACATGGCTGGCTTGGATTGGTTTTGGTGATCGTCTTTTGGATCCTCAATTGGACCCTGCCGGGAACACGTACCCATTGGGGCTTTTTTCCTTTGTGGTTGGGTTACTGTCTCACTATTGATGGCCTGGTTTACTGGCGTACTTGCACTTCCCTGCTTACGCGGAGTTGGAGAAAATATGTTGGTCTGTTCTTTGTGTCTGCGCCCGTGTGGTGGTTATTCGAGCTACTCAATCAACGCACTCAGAACTGGACCTACCTGGGAGTGGAGTATTTCACGCCTTTGCAATACGCTTTCTGGACCACCTTGAGCTTCACGACAGTGATCCCGGCCGTATTCGGAAGCGCGGAATTCTTTGCCAGTTTTGATTTCCTCAAGCGCCTCAAGCCTGGGCTTGTTATTGGTACCAATAAATGGACCACAACCACCTTCTTCATTCTCGGCTGGACTATGCTGGCTCTGATGTTGGCCTGGCCGAAAATATTCTTCCCGTTCCTATGGTTATCCGTCTACTTCATCTTGGAACCGCTCAATGTTTGGCTTGGAAATCGATCCTTAGCGGATTGGACTCAAAAAGGGGATTGGCGCCCCGTCATATCACTCTGGCTGGGAGTCTTGCTGACCGCCTTCTTTTGGGAGATGTGGAATTATTATGCTTTCCCCAAATGGATTTATCACGTACCCTGGGGCGACTGGCTACATATTTTTGAAATGCCGTTGCTTGGTTATGGCGGTTACCTGCCCTTCGCGCTTGAGTTGTACGCGATTTATCACCTGACCATTGGTTTTTTGGGGGATAAAACGAGCAATTACGTCAAAGTAATGGTTGAATAATAAAGCCCCCTCCCGTCTTCCCCCAAATCCAATAAGAATTTTTTTTGTTACACTTAAATGTAAATTATCAAATTTGGGGAAGGTGCCCGTTAGGGCGGTGGGGGCTTATAATGAGAAACATGCCAGCAAAACGCTCCAATCCAAAAACAATGCACCGTGCAGGTTAGTTGCGCAAAAACCTCACTCCTGCAGAACGAAAACTATGGGCATACCTACGTGGGAAAAAGCTTGAAGGCATCAGTTTCAGGAGACAGCACGCCATCGGCCGATATATTGTAGATTTCTGTGCCATCAAGGAAAAATTGGTCATTGAACTGGATGAGGGACAACATGCCGAGCAAGAAGAATACGACCAACAGCGAACTGCGTTTTTAGAATCTCAGGGATTCCGTGTCATCCGATTTTGGAATTCTCAAGTGATGAATGATTTAATGGTGTTATTCGTACTATACAATTTGCTCTGAAAAAAGATTGAAATAACCCCCATCTAGTAGGTTTTCATCCTACAGTCTTCCCGACTCGATCATACTCTGCCGCCATCGAGTATAATTTTGCCATGCAATATCAACTTAATTTGCAAATAGAAATAATAGAGCCTTACGGCTCCTATTTTATTAATCAGGAGAGATCATATGGCAAAACTCAACGATTTAGTCCAAGATTTCCTGGTGCAGAAAAAGATCGCCGTGGTCGGTGTTTCCGATAAACGCGATACCGGCTGCAACCTGGGTTATAGTAGGTTCAAGGAAAGCGGTTATCAGGTTTATGCTGTCAATCCACGCATCAGCGAATTCGAGGGGGAACCCTGCTATCCAGATCTGAAATCCATCCCGGAGAAACCGGATGCGGTCTTTATCCTGTCCAACCCGAAAGTGACGGACGAGATCGTTCAGCAATGTGTGGACCTGGGCGTGAAACACGTCTGGATGCACTGCATGATGGGAACCAAGCCTGGGCTGGTAGAAAGCATGACCAGCGTCTCGCAGGACGCAGTTCAGGTTTGCCGCGAGAACGGTATCCAGGTCATTCCTGGTTCGTGCCCCAACCAATTCCTAAATCCAGATTTTGGCCATGCTATGATGCGCGGACTATGGGGCTTGCTTGGCTTTATGAAAGTGGAAAATTGATTATTTTGGCGTAATCCGTTGGTTTATATTGCCTACCCCGATATGGTACACTGTTAAAATGGAGGTAGCCATGCAAGAAGACAAGATCCTGACTTTACATCCGGAAGAGGGCAAACAGGGCGTGAATATCAGTCGCGCCAAGTACGATATGGTCCGTCAGGCCATTCTGAATGCCGTCCGGTCACAAGGGACGATTACCTTTAAAGCGCTCACTTCGCTGGTTGATTACAACCTGCGTAATCGTTTTGATGGCTCGATCCCCTGGTATGTCACTACTGTAAAGCTCGATCTGGAAGCGCGCGGCGAGATAGAGTGCATCACGGATACAGGCAAGCAAAAACTCCGCTTGAAGAAATAACAATCGAAAGGAATGGATGGGTTGAAAGAAGCTCACCGGTTTTCAAAGACCGATGTTCTGTGTTCGGATTCATGGTTGATTTCCGGTTCAGACGGGGTGAATGCCTGCTTCCGTTAAGCAAAGTTGTTCCCTGGCAGAGGAATCGGTGCGGGTAATTTCCTTAAACCCAAAGGATACACATGGCTTCCAATATTGAGATCAAAGCCCGCGTTGATGATTTTGACGCACTCAAGGCTCGGGCTGAAGTATTGAGTGATAAACCTTTGGAAATCATCCCTCAGGAAGATACTTTTTTCAACACCGAGGTAGGACGCCTGAAATTACGCTTGCTGGCTCCGGACCTGGGCCAGTTAATTTATTACCAACGCCCTGATCAGGATGGCCCGAAGCGCTCAGATTATCATCTGGCAGAGACGCGCACTCCCGAAGATCTCAAGGAATCTTTATCACTGGCCCTTGGCGTACGCGGGGTGGTCAAAAAGACACGCTATCTCTACCTGGTTGGGCAAACGCGCATTCATCTGGATGAGGTTGAGGAGCTGGGCGATTTCATGGAGTTGGAAGTCGTTTTGCACGAAGGCCAGAGTGATACCGAGGGACAGGTTATCGCTGAAGGGTTGATGCGCAAATTAGGAGTCCGGGAAGATGCGTTAATCGAAGGCGCCTATATCGATCTGCTCGAGTCAGGTGAGAGCTGAGATTTTGTCAATGGAAATGTCATTTCGCGGTCAATACGATAAAGAATTGTTCTACCAGGCGGTATTGCTGGCCAATCGCCCCACGCGCAGTCGCAGACTTATGAATAACATGCTGTTGCTTTTTGTGTTTGCAGCCGGGGTGGTCTTAGCCATGCGTTTGATTGAAAGTGGTGATATTCTGGATCATGCGACTTACATTACAGTGCTGATGATCGTGGCGGCTTTTACCCTACGTCCGCTGATACAACCCAGGCTGGCAGCGCGGTCACTGTGGGCGGATCCGGGTGTACAACGGAAACTAAATGGAACCATATCCAACCAGGGGATTACTTATATCCTTCCAAACGGAAAAAATCACATTCCCTGGGAGAATATCAATCGCCTGCGCAAACGACCGGGTGTAGTGACCATGATTACAATCACCGGCTTGTTGCTGATTTTTCCACAACGGTTTTTCAAAAACGTCCCCGATTGGAATCGTTTCAACCGCTTAATCGAGAAGAAAGTGATAAGCATCAAATAATTTCAGGAATTGGATAGTGCCATGGCAAAAATTACAAAGATGAATCATGTTGCTGTCGTAGTAGACGACATGGAGAAAGCGCTCTCCTTCTGGCGCGATGCGCTTGGCATGGAGTTGCATGAAATCCACGATGTGCCGGCCGAGAAGTCACAGGTCGCTTTTCTACCCTTGGAAGGCTCTGAATTGGAATTGGTGGTTCCCACCAGCGACGATTCTGGGATCGCCAAATATCTGGCTAAGCGCGGTTCGGGAATGCACCATATTTGCCTCGAAGTAGATGATATCGTGGGCATGCTTAACCAACTGCGTTCCAAAGGTGTGCGGCTGATCAATGAGGAGCCTCGTAAAAGCCCGACTGGCAAGAAATACGCCTTTATCCACCCGGAAAGCACCTCAGGGGTGTTGGTGGAGCTTTTCGAATGAGTTGGCTCTGAAATCAATTAAAGGGCGGAATAACCACAAACACACAATAAACTCGAGAGCAGCAAAAAAGGGGAGAGCTGAAAATTCATCATGTCATTCTGAGCGAGTAAAGAGAGCGAAGAATCTCCCGATTTCTCTGTTCATCCGTGGCTTTGTGGTTTAATACACTTGATGTTAGAGAACCTTGAACACGTATTCCACGATCAATGCAAACTGCTCCCCGACCGCTCGATCCTGGTCGGGGTCTCTGGTGGGCCGGATAGCTTATGCTTAATGGAAGCTTTGCATCTGGCCGGGTACCCGCTTATCGTGGCGCATTTCAATCATCAATTGCGCCCGGATTCTAATCAGGAAGCCAAGGCGCTGGAGGCTATCGTTACACAGAAAAGCATCCCCTCCGTGTTTGAGAGCGGGGATGTGCACGGGTTTGCCGAGCGCGAGGGTCAGTCCATCGAAGAGGCTGCCCGGGCGTTGCGATATCAGTTTCTTTTTAGCCAGGCTCAACCATATGACGCTCAGGCGGTTGCCGTGGGCCATACTGCCGATGATCAGGTGGAAACTGTGTTGATGCACTTGCTGCGCGGCGCCGGATTGACCGGCCTGAAGGGCATGCGATACCGTTCCTTTTTGCCCGCTTTTAATGAAAAGATCCCCGTGGTGCGACCCTTGCTGGGTGTATGGCGGGAGGAAATCGTGGGTTTTTGCGAAGTCAATAGGTTGCAGCCCTATCACGATCCCAGTAATGATTCGGACGAATTCTTACGCAACCGCATCCGGCATAACCTGATCCCACAGTTGGAGACTTACAATCCGCTGGTGCGCCAGGCAGTATGGCGCACAGCCAGCACGCTGGCGGACGATCATTCCCTGCTGACCGAAGTGCTGGATGCCACTTGGCGCGAATGTGTACAGACGCAGGCTGCCGGGCTGATCTCCTTTGATGCCAAGCTGCTCTCTGCATATTCGCCGGGGTTGCAACGTAATTTACTGCGCCGCGCCTTGGAGCAATTAGCACCCGATCTTTCAGACCTGCGCTTTTCCACACTGGAAAACGCAGCGCAGCTGCTCTCTTCCAGGCGACATGGCCATGTCGACCTGCCAGAGGGCGTGCGCCTGTACCCGGAAGGGGATCTGGTCTATATGGCCAGGGAAGGGGTGGAGCTGCCCTTTGAGGCCTGGCCACAAATGCCGCCGGGTGAAAAGTCTTTGAACCTGTCGATTCCGGGGCAGGTTGAGCTTTCTGGTGGCTGGAGGTTCTCGAGCGAGGATTGGAAGAACTCGGCTTCGGCCTTGAAGGCGGCCCAAAATAACGAGGAACAGTTCCAGGCCTGGTTGGATGCGGAGTCTCTTCCCAGGGAGATGGAAGTTCGCACCCGGGTTCCGGGGGATCGTTTTGAACCCCTCGGGATGAATGGTCAGTCGATGAAGCTATCTGATTTCTTTATCAATGAGAAGGTGCCCCAACGTGCACGGGATGCCTGGCCGTTATTGTGTGCCGGGAAGAGGATCATTTGGGTACCAGGCTATCGCCCGGCGCATCCCTTCCGCCTGACGGATAAAACACATCAGGTGATTCATTTTATAGTAGCTAAAAGTAAATAAGGTTCAAATTTGATTCGGTGACACCTGAAAGGGGATTGGTGAACTGCGAAGCAGCTCACCAATCCCCTTTAAACATTTGTCCCCCCTTTCAAAAAGGGGGGACTACAGGGGGGATTAGATATGGTATTTAGATCTTTTTTTCGGAGAGATTAACCATCTTTCTCGTTCAATTGCTTCAACTTCATATTAATCTCACGCCACTGGATCTTGGAAATCCCCAACTTCTGGCGAATCTTTTCCGCTTCCATGCCGGCGCGATAATCGATCAAGGTGCTGGTCCAGCGACACATATCGAAGGAGAGATGTTTATCCAGCGCGGCCTCTTCACCGATATCTTCCAATAGGTATTCCAACCTGCGCGGTGACCAGGGGAAGAACTGGTCAACCGGCTGGTATTGTGCCAGGTATTCCCTGTAAGCCGGGATCCAATCATCTTGCAAAGGAATCTTGCGTTCCTTATAGCGATTGGCCGGGCTGGCGTAGCGGATGAAGACGATCGGGCCGTCGGGCGTTTCCAGATCGATGTGGTTGAGGTGGATGCCCAGGCATTCGCTCTTCTTGATCCCGGTCGTCAGCAGCAAGTAGACCAATGTGTACGGGCGCGCGTCCGGCTTGCGTTCTTGGCGCGGGTGCTCTGCAGCCCGTAACACGGCCTGCGTCTCGGCTTCGGTTAGCACGGTGGGTAACGGGCTCATGACCGAGCGTTGTACCACCTTCTCAGCCGGATCTACCAGCAAAACGCCATATTGTTGCAACCAACGGAAGAAGGATTTATTGGAGGTAATACGGCGCGCCAGTGTTTTGGGGCTGCATGGCACCGCGCGTTCCTTCTCCATCCATTCGAAGTAGTCGTTGAGGTCTTGGGTGGTGATCGCGCCCAGCACACGGTCGGGTGGCAGGAATTGGGTCAGGATGCGCACATCCGAGAGAAAGGCTTTAACTGTGTTGGGGGAACGTCCCTGGTCGTTGAGATACATCTCCCAGGCCTGGATGGCCGGGGGCAGTAAACTTTGTGGCGTCAGATGAGCGGTTGTAGAATCCTTGGACATAGCGCCTCCTTAATATGAATGGCGTGTAGTCTTTTCGTATAGTTTAGCGAAAAAGAGGGCAAATGTCAATCAATATGGCGATGTTTGGACAGCAGCTGTTAACCTGGCGGTTCTGGGTATGTGCCCCAAATGGGGTAAAGTGCCCCTTAAGGGTATCAAGTCCTAGCAGGGGGCGTTTTTGATGTTTATTGTCTGTAAATAGGGTCTAAAACCCCTGCCTTTCAGGCAGGCCGTT